>NZ_JBEYFC010000295.1:0-11153 GCF_040634175.1 Streptomyces sp. NPDC007162 | reverse complement strand
GCTGGCCGGCGCCTCGCAGAAGACGGGTTCGAGTCCAGGTGCGCACATATGTCACCCGGGTCGGCACGTGCCGCGTCGGTGCGTCTTCGCGAACCAGGCGGGCAGCAGCCCGTCCCGGGACATCGAGAACCAGACCCGGGTGACACCGAGCATGAAGGTAAACATCACCGTGAGGATGCCGATGATCGCGCCCACCGCGATCACGTCCGCGAGCCCGCTCAGACCCACCGACTTGAACGCCGTCGAGAAGCCGCTCTCCGGGTCGATGTCCTTGTAGTTCTGCATGCCCGTCAGGACCAGACAGGCCGCCACGTACAGCACCATCGAGATCGCCAGCGAGTAGATGATCGCCTTCGGCATGTGCCGTTGCGCGTCCTTCGACTCCTCGGCCGCCGTCGACATCGCGTCGTACCCGAAGACGGCGAAGAACACGGTGGCCGCGCCCGTGAACGCCCCGGTGACGCCGAACGGGAAGAAGGGGTGGTAGTTGGCCGTGGTGATGTGGAACACGCCGACACCGACCACCAGCAGCACCACCAGCACCTTCAGTACGACCACGAACGTCTCGAAGCGGGCAGCGCTGCGGATGCCCTGGTTGAGCAGGTACGCGATCAGCAGACACAGGACGGCGGCGAACAGGTCGACGCGGTGCCCGGCGCCGGTCCCGGGGGCACCGAGCATCCAGTGCGGCAGGTTCGCGCCCATCTGCTCGACCAGGAAACTGAAGTAGCCCGAGATGCCGATCGCCACCACCGCCACGATCGCCGTGTACTCGAGCAGCAGGTCCCAGCCGATGAACCAGCCCGCGAACTCACCGAGCACCGCGTAGCCGTACGTGTACGCCGACCCCGCCTTGGGGATCAGCCCGGCGAACTCCGCGTACGACAGCGCCGCGCACGCGCTCGCCACACCGGCGATCAGGAACGAGACCAGCACCGCGGGCCCCGCCGTCTCGTTGGCCACCGTGCCGGCCAGGGTGAAGATACCCGCGCCGATGATGCCGCCCACGCCGATCGCGGTCAGCTGCAGCAGCCCGAGCGATCGGTCGAGCCGTGCGCCCTCGGTGACCTCCGTTTCCTCGATGTGTTCGATGGGTTTGCGACGGAGAATTCCTTCGCCCATGCGGAGCCTGGCCATGTGCCTCACTTCTTCGCCGATCGCGAACGGCTGACGGCCGATCATGATGGCTCAGCGGCGTCACGGACGGAAGACGCCACGCACGGTCTCGGCCCAGCCCGGCGTCCAGGTCCGCGCCGCGGTGCCCGGCGGCCGGGTGGCTGTGAGATGGGTGCGCAGGGCGACCAGCCCCGGGTGCGGGTTGGCGGTGGTCCACACCAGGGAGTGCGGGTAGACGGGGGTCGGGTCGGCCAGCGGGATGCGGCGCAGTCCGTGACCGTCCGGCCAGGCCAGCTCGGTGCGCTCGCTGACCAGGGTCGCCAGACTGCCGGAGCCGGCGAGCGCGTCCTGCAGCGCCCCGGAGAAGTTGGGGCCCGAGGCGTCGATGGTGAGGCCGAACTCGGCGGCGAGCGAGGCGTAGTACGCGGCCCACTCGGTCCCGTCCACGATGCCCGGCATCCAGATCCGGTGCCCGGCCAGCTCCCCGGGGGTGACCGAGCGGCGGCCGGCCAGGACGTGCCCGGGGCCGGTGAGCAACTGGACCGGCTCGTCGTACACCCGGACCGACTCGACGCCCCGCGGCAGCGGGCGGCCGGGCATGGCGACGGCGCGGAAGGACGCGTCCACCGAACCGGAGCGCAGAGCGGTGAGCGCCGAGTCCACGTCGAAGAGGGTGACGACGTCCAGGGCGATCCCCGGATGCGCCTCGTGGAAGCCGCGCAGCAGCGCCGCGGGGGCGAGCCGGGCGCCGATCACGTCGACCCGCAGTGCCCGCCGCCCCGGCCGTACGGATGCCGCCGCCCGATCCGCGGCCAGCAGCAGCTCACGGGCGTGCGGCAGGAAGGTGCGGCCGTCCACGGTCAGGTCGGCACCCCGGGCGGTACGGATGAACAGCCGCACGCCCAGCTCGCGCTCCAGCGCGGCGATCCGCTTGGAGACGGCCTGCTGGGTGACCGCCAGCACCGCCGCGGCCTCCTGGAACTGCCCCGACTCGGCCACCGTGACGAAGGTGCGCACCGCTGTGAGGTCCACCCCCACACAGTACAACCGATGGTTGTGGCAGCCCGGCCGCCAGTTGTTTGATTCCGCGGCCACCTGCACGTTTTCATGTCCCGGGTCAACGGGAGGTTGTACATGGGACGGCGGTTCGGGTGGCTGTGGGCCGCGTACTCGGTGAGTGCGCTCGGCACCTATCTGGCCTTCGACGCGTTCTCGGTGATCGCCGTCGTCGCGCTGCACGCGGGCTCCGCCGAGGTGGCGCTGCTCGCCGCCTCCGGACCCGCCGTGGGCGCGCTCGCGGCGGTGCCGCTCGGACCGTGGGTGGAGTTCCGGCGCAAGCGGCCCGTGATGATGGCGATGGACCTGGTCAGGTGCGGCGCGCTGCTGACCGTGCCCGCCGCCTACGCGCTCGGTCTCCTCGGACTCGGCCAGATGCTGCTCGTGTCCGTCGTCACGGCGGCCGCCGACATCACCTTCAACGCGGCCTCCGGTGCCTTCCTGAAAGGACTGGTGCCCGCCGACCGGCTGCTCACCGCGAACGCCCGCTTCGAGTCCACGAACTGGACCGCACTGGTCCTCGGACCACCCCTCGGCGGCGCCGCGATCGGCCTGTTCGGACCCGTCACCACGGTGACGGCGAACGCCGTCAGCTTCCTGCTCTCCGCGCTCGGCATCCGGGCCGTCGGCGCCGGCGAGGCCCGCCCCGGGCGCACCGGCGGGGACCGCCTGCGCGCCGCCGACCTGCTGCACGGCTGGCGGCACATCCTCAGCAGCCCCGTCCTGCGGCCGCTGTTCTTCAACAACCTCGCGGGCAACGCTCTGATCATGGTCGCCGCCCCACCCCTGGCCGTCCTCATGCTCGGCCGGCTCGGCTTCACCCCCTGGCAGTACGGCCTCGCCTTCGCCGTGCCCTGCCTCGGCGGCCTCCTCGGCGCCCGGCTGGCCCGCCCGCTGGTCGCCCGCCACGGACAGCTGCGTGTGCTGCGCGCCGCCGCCACCCTGCGCGCCGTCTGGCCCGTCGGACTGGCCCTCGTCCGCCCCGGACCGGCCGGACTGGTGCTGGTGATGGTCCTGGAGTTCGGGGTGATCACCTGCTCGGCCGTCTACAGCCCGGTGTACGCCACCCGCCGTCTCGAGCACATCCCGGACGACCGGATCGCCCGCACCCTGTCCGCCTGGTCGATCACCGGCAAGGCCACCACGGCCGCCCTGACGGCCCTGTGGGGCCTGCTGGCGAGCCTCACCGGACCCCGCACCGCCATCGCACTCGCGGGCGTGCTGCTGCTGGCGACCCCCCTGCTGCTGCCCCGGGAACCCGCTACGGAACGACCGTCACCGGCCACCGTCCCGCCTTCACCAGACGGATCGCCACAGACCCGATGAACCGGTGCCCCGCCTGCTCGGACGAGCCCACGACGACCGCGTCCGCCTTCAGTTCGTCCGCCGCCTTCACCATCCCGTTGTAGGCGTCGCCGCGGAACGTGTGGAACTCCCAGCGCACCTCGAATATCCCCTTGACCCGCTCGGCCGCGTCCCTGACCTGCTTCATCAGGTCCTCCGCGATCTCGTCGGTGGTCTCCGCCACCGGCGCCCCGAGCACCGCCCCCGCCGCGAGCACCGGCTGCACGTACACCACGGCCAGCAGCGCGCGCTGCCGCCGGGCCAGACCGCCGGCGTAGGAGAGCGCGCGCAGTGAGGAGTCGGAGCCGTCCACGCCGACCACGATGACCTTGGGCCCGTCCGTGCCCCGCTCGAACCGGTGTTGTTCCGCCACGGTCAGAGGCTATCGGAACGCGCAGGTCCGCAGGCAGCCCGGGGCCGCTCGACGGGCGCGCCGGGCGCGCCCTTCCTACAGTCGGAACATGAGCGCGGCCGTGCAGCCCGCCACGGGCAGGGACCCGGCGGGCCGGATACGCCCGCCCGCCGCCGGGCGGGCGTACTGGGTGCCGGAGGCCTTCGGGTCCTTCTTCGGTGCCCTGGCCCTGCTGTGCGCCCTGCTCTCCTTCATCGCCCCGCTGCGCGTCCTGCTCCGACCCGTTGTGCACTTCATAGACGCCGTCGTGGTGCCGGTCAGCCCCAACCTCGCCTACGCCGTCTTCCTGTTCCTGCTCGGCGGCGCCACCGCGGCCCGCAAGAAGGTCGCCTGGTGGCTGCTGGTGGTCTACCTCGGCCTGCTGGTGCTGACGGACGTCCTGATCGTCGCCTTCGGCTTCGACTGGTACTCGTTCAGCTCACTGCTGGTCTGCGGGCTCGCCCTCGCCCTGCTGATCGTGGCCAGAGGGGAGTTCTACGCCGCCTCCCGCCGGGCCGCGGTCCGCCGCGCCCTCGCCGTCCTCCTCGTCGGCCTGCTGCTGGCGATCCTGGCCGGCTGGGGCCTGGTCTCGCTCTTCCCCGGTTCGCTCCCGCACGGCCAGCACCTGGCCTACGCCGCCGACCGGGTCTGCGGCGGCCTGGTCTCCGGCTACAGCTACGGCGGCCGCCCGCCCCGCTTCGTCGCCTTCCTGCTCGGCCTCTTCGGCGCCCTGGCGCTGCTCAACGCCGCCGCCACCCTGTTCCGTTCACAGCGCCTGGAAGCGGCCCTGCACGGCGACGAGGAGAGCCGTATCCGCGCCCTCCTCACGGCCTACGGCGACCGGGACTCCCTCGGCTACTTCGCCACCCGCCGCGACAAGGCCGTGGTCTTCTCACCCAGCGGCAAGGCCGCCGTCACCCACCGCGTCGAGGCCGGCGTCTGCCTGGCCAGCGGCGACCCCGTCGGCGACCAGGAGGCCTGGCCGCACGCCATCGCCGCCTGGCTGGACGTGGCCCGCCGGCACGCCTGGGTGCCCGCGGTGATGGGCGCCTCCGAGGACGGCGCCAAGGCCTACGTACGCGCCGGGCTCGGCGCCCTGCAACTCGGCGACGAGGCGATCCTGCACGTCGCCGACTTCGACCTGGGCGGCCGGGAGATGCGGGTCACCCGGCAGGCCGTCAACCGCGTCCGCCGGGCCGGCGCCACCACCCGGATCCGCCGCCACGCCGCACTCACCGAGACGGAGATGGAGGAGATCGTCGACAGGGCCGACGCCTGGCGCGACACCGAGACCGAACGCGGCTTCTCCATGGCCCTGGACCGGCTCGGCGACCCCGCCGACGGCGACTGCCTGCTCGTCGAGGCGCTGGCCGAGGACGGCCGGCTCCTCGCCCTGCTCTCCTTCGTGCCCTGGGGCGGTGACGGCATCTCCCTCGACCTGATGCGCCGGGACCGCGCCGCCCCCAACGGGGTCATGGAGTTCATGGTCGCCGACCTGTGCGCCGCCGCCCCCCGACTGGGCGTGCGCCGGATCTCGTTGAACTTCGCGGCCTTCCGCTCGGTCTTCGAGGAGGGCGCCCGCATCGGCGCCGGACCGGTGCTGCGGCTGTGGCGCCGGCTGCTGCTGTTCTTCTCGCGCTGGTGGCAGCTGGAGGCCCTGTACCGCTCCAACGCCAAGTACCGCCCCGAGTGGTACCCGCGCTTCCTCTGCTACGGCGACGCCGGCTCGCTGGCCCGCGTCGGCCTCGCCTCCGGAATCGCCGAAGGCTTCGTCTCCGTACCGTCCCTGCGCAAACTCTGGGGAAAAGGGCACCCGAAGGCCGGACCGCGTCCCGTCGAGGGGCCGCGGTCCGCGCCGGTGCCCGGTCCCGTCGGAGGGGGCGAGGCCGGGGCCGGCGCCCAGGACACCGGACTGCCGGACCAGTTCCGGGTCCGGCGCCGCACACTGGAACGGCTGCGGGCGGCCGGGGTCGACCCCTACCCGGTGGCGGCCGGTACCCCGATCCGCGCCCTCGCCGAGGTCCGCGACGGCGAGACGGCCACCGTCGCCGGGCGGGTCATGCTGGTCCGCGACTTCGGCGGCATCCTCTTCGCCGTGCTGCGCGACTGGTCCGGCGACCGCCAGCTCGCCCTCACCCGAGACACCTGCCCCTCCGCCCTCGACCGGTTCAGAACCGACACCGACATCGGCGACCGGATCACCGCCACCGGCCGCGCCGGCCGCAGCGACCGGGGCGAGCCGACCGTCTTCGTCACCGACTGGCAGCTCACCGCCAAGTGCCTGCGCCCGCTGCCCGACAAGTACCGCGGCCTCGCCGACCCCGAGGCGAAGGTCCGCCGCCGCTACCTCGACCTCGCCACCAGCCCCGCCGCCCGGTCCGTGCTCCGCGTCCGTTCCGCCGCCGTACAGGCACTGCGCCAGGGCCTGCTGGACCGTGGCTACCTGGAGGTCGAGACCCCGATGCTCCAGCAGATCCACGGCGGCGCCAACGCCCGCCCCTTCATCACCCACATCAACGCCTACGACCTCGACCTCCATCTGCGCATCGCCCCCGAGCTGTACCTGAAACGACTGTGCGTCGGCGGCCTGGAGAAGGTCTTCGAACTCGGCCGCGCCTTCCGCAACGAGGGCGTCTCCCACAAGCACAACCCCGAGTTCACCATGCTGGAGGCCTACCAGGCGCACGCCGACTACGACGTGATGCTCGACCTCGCCCGCGAACTGATCCAGGGCGCCGCCACCGCCGCCCTCGGCTCCCCGGTGGTGCGCAGGGACGGACGGGAGTACGACATCTCGGGGACCTGGCCGGTCAGGACCGTGTACGAGGCCGTGTCCGAGGCACTGGGCGAGGAGATCGGCCCCGGCACCGAACTGCTGCGGCTGCACCGGCACTGCGACCGCACCGGAGTGCCGTACACCCCCGACGACGGTCCCGCGGACGTCGTACTGGAGATGTACGAGCGCCTGGTCGAGGAGCGCACCGAGCTGCCCACCTTCTACAAGGACTTCCCGACCGGCGTCTGTCCGCTCACCCGGCAGCACCGTGCCGACCCGCGGCTCGCCGAACGCTGGGACCTGGTCGCCTTCGGCACCGAACTCGGCACCGCCTACTCCGAACTGACCGATCCCGTCGAACAGCGCCGCCGGCTCACCGCCCAGTCGCTGCTCGCCGCCGGCGGGGACCCCGAGGCGATGGAACTCGACGAGGACTTCCTCGCCGCCCTCGAATACGCCATGCCGCCCACCGGCGGGCTCGGCATCGGCGTCGACCGGATGGTCATGTTCCTCACCGGCCTGACCATCCGGGAGACGCTGCCCTTCCCCCTGGTCCGTCGCCGCTGAGGGCCGCTCCCTCCGGCGACTCGCCGTCCCGCGCCCTGCTTGACCGTTTCTTTCCGAAACCTCCGCCCGCTGGTCCGTGCGGGTGTTTTCAGCCCGCCGCACCGGTGTCGAAGTGGTGGGCCGCAGCTCTGCCGGGCGACTGATGGATCATGCAGAAGGATCAGTTGTTCACCCGGCGCCGGCTGCTGCTCGCCGGCGCCGCCGCCCTGGGAGCCGCGGGCACCGCCGGGATCGTCGTGGCGGGCGGCGGCGAGGGGGCGGCCCACCAGGCCGCCCCGGCTGCCGGGCCCGAGGCCCGCCAGGCGCTCAGGTCGTCCGCCTTCCGGCTCCAGCCGCTCACCGGCTACGGCCCGCCGCGCACCAAGCCGCGCAAGCTCAAGGTGCGCAAGGAACCCATCCTGAAGATCTCCGAAGAAGGCCGGCAGATGATGCTGACCTTCGACGACGGCCCCAACCCGAACTACACCCCGCACATCCTGGACACCCTCGCCAAGTACGACGTGCGGGCGATGTTCTTCCTGTGCGGGGAGTGCATCGTGGAGAACCGGGAGCTGGTGGCACGGATGGCCGAGGAGGGCCATGTCGTGGGCAACCACACCTGGACGCATCCGCTGCTCACCACCCTGGACCGGGCCGAGATCCGCGACGAGATGGAGAGCACCAGCGACGCCATCCAGGACACCTACGGCGAACGCCCGCAGTGGTTCCGCGCGCCCTACGGAGCCTGGAACAAGGTGGCCTTCCAGCTCGGCGCCAAGATGGGCATGGAGCCGATGGCCTGGACCGTCGACAGCACCGACTGGACGACCCCGGGCACCCGCACCATCGTCGACATCGTCGAGAGCGGCGCCGCCCCCGGTGTCGTCGTCCTCTCCCACGACGCCGGGGGCGACCGCTCGCAGAGCGTCAGCGCACTGCGCGAGTACTTGCCCTACCTGCTGGACGAGGGCTACCACCTGACCGTGCCGCGCCGGCGCACCTGAACGGGCCGCCGCCCGCCCGGTCGCGCGTCCTCAGCGGACCTCGACCAGGCGGGCGAAGACCACCACGTTCCCGTCATAGCCGTTCTGCTTGGAGAAACCGCCGCCGCAGGTGATCACCCGCAACTCCGGTGTGCCCTTGGACCCGTAGACCCGGTCGCCCGGGAAACTGGCCTTCGCGAACACCTCGATGCCGTAGATCTCGAACACCGCGGTGCTGCCGTCGACCCGGCCGACCTCGACCCGGTTCCCCTTCTTCAGGGAACCCAGTCCGTAGAAGACCGCCGGGCCCTTGGTGTTGTCGACATGGCCGACGATCACGGACGTGCCCTTCTCCCCGGGCGAGACACCCCCGGTGAACCAGCCGGCCAGGTTCGGGTCGTCCGGCGGCGGGGCCGCGACCCAGCCGTCCGTGTCCAGGCCCACCGCCATCACGGGCGCGTCCACCCGGATCGCGGGGATCCTGATCCGGTTCGCCGCGGAGAACGGCAGGGGCGAGGGCGCCGTGGCGAAGGTACCCGGGACCGTGGTACGGCTGTCCGGGGCGGCGGCCGAGGCCGGCTGCGGCGGTCCGGCGTCGAACTCTCCCGAACCGTTCCGGATGAGCGCCAGACCGGTCAGCAGAACAAGCGCTATCACGCCCCAGGGGGCACGCTTCCTCCGCCGCTCCTCCTCTTCTGCCACCTCGGAGAGTTCGGACGCAGACATTCGCCATCCCCTTTCGCCGCGGCCGTCGCCGCGTCCGTATCGCGCATGGGAAAACGCTAAGTCCCGTGCGCACGGGCGGCGACGGGGCGACGGGCGAACGGGTGGCCCGCGGCGGTCGCGGTGCGCCATCCGAGTTGCCGTTCCCAGGTTTTTTCTGACGGTCCGTGACCTGCGGCAATATCCGATTGTGTGCTTTTCCGTCGGCGTGTCTCCTCACCAGTACGGACCATTCTCGAAATGCGGGCGTGTTCCCGGCATCTGAGGGTCTGTTCGGGAGGTGCTTTCTCGCCGATCGACCGGGGACGGTTCCCGGGGCGCCTTCCGCGGAGGAAGAGATGCGAAACTCACGTGCGCTGGCGGCCGCGTGCACCGTGGTCGCCCTTCTCGGGGTCGCCGCCCCCGTGGCCGTCGCAGACGGTATGGGCAACGGCGGCGGCCCGGCCAACACCCAGGCCCCGGTGGTCGGCGGAGTCGGCGTCAACCCGGGGGTCGGCGTCGCTCCCGGAGTCGGCGTCGCTCCCGGAGCCGCGGTCCCGGCGATCCCCGCGGTCCCGGGGGTCGTCGTCGGCGGAGTCGGCGGCTTCAACGGGCGGGACAACGTCAACGGACGGGACAACTTCAACGGACGGGACAACTTCAACGGACGGGACAACTTCAACGGACGGGAAAACTTCAACGGACGGGAAAACTTCAACGGACGGGACAACTTCGGCGGCCGGGGCGGGGACGGCCGGGGTTGCGACCGCGTCCCGGGCGGACGCGGGGACGACGGGCTCGGCGACGAATTCGGCGGCCCGGGCGACGACGGACTGGACAACGACTTCCGGTGCCGGGGCGGCGACGGCGTACGCAACATCGTCGCGCAGCCCAGGGCGATCGCGAGCGGGGCCCGGCTCACCGTCACCGTCAACGGCTGCCGTGGCGGCGTCATGAGCTCGCGGGCCTTCCGGACGACCTCGCTGTACCCGTTCGGTGGGGAGATGGCGCGCGGTGTCGCCACCATCGACCGGGACGCCCGGCCCGGCCCGTACGACCTCACCGTCCGCTGCGACGGCCGGACCCTGACCAGGCCGGCCGCCTTCGCGGTGCTCGGAGGGGTGCACGGCGGTCTGGGCGGCAGCACCACCAGCGGGGCCACCCAGGCCGACATGGCCATCGGCGGCGGCCTGGTGGGCGCGGCGGTGCTGGCCGGCTGCGGGTTCTGGCTGCGCCGTCGGCACGAGAAGAGGTTCTGACCGCTCGGCCCCTGGTGCGGCCGGTGCCCCCGGTCCCTCCGGGGGCCGGGGTACCGCGGGCCCCGCGTCGCCGTGGCCCGTCGCCGGGAGCCGGTCACCGGGGCGGGTCAGGTGCCGTCCTCGCCGGTGCGGCCCTGCGCGCGGCGGTACGCGGTGCCGACCGAACCCAGCACGAGAGCCGCGCCGAGCCCGATCTCCTTCAGGTCGAACCCGTCGAAGCTGCCGCCCTCACCGGCCCGCACCCCTCGCGAGGGGGGCAGGGGCTGCGGATTGAGTTCCTGGCCGCGGGCGCTGGTTCCACCGCTGTCGCTGTACGTTCGCCCGCCGGTGTCCCCGTCGGTCCGGCCGCCCGTGTCCCCGCCGGTGCGGCCGCCGCTCTGCTCGTCCGCCCGCCCGTCACCGCGCCCGTCCGAGCCGCCCTCCGAGACGGCGAGTTCGGTCGATCTGCTGGTCCCGTCGCAGTCGAACGTCACCCGGTACGAGCCCTGCGACCGCACACCCCGGCCGACGGTGGCCGTCCCCGAGTCCTGCCCAGCCGGAATCCGGATCGTGTCGAAGAGGCTGGAGGCGACCGTCGCGGTGCCCCGGCAGCCGTCGCCGCGGTCCAGGTGGAAGCTGACCCGGCCGCCCGCCGCGACCGTGGACGGCGTGACGCGGAAACCGAAGGGTGTGGCGTCACGGCCGCCGCCCCGTCCCTCCTCACCGCCGTCGTTCGCGAGGATGGCCGGAGCGGACAGGGCGAGGGCGCCGACGCCCAGCAGTGCGGCGGAAGCGACGCGTATCGCACGCATGGTGGTTCCTCCGGTCCCCGAGGGGCCGCACGCGGACCTGTTCCGCCAGTGCCGGAAATGCACCCCGGTGATCGGAACGCTAGGAACAACCGCACACGCGCGCGAACGCTGTAGTGCGAACGGGGGAGCCGGGTGGGCCGTCCGGGGGACCCGGACGGCCCACGCGCCCGCTGAGGGGCATGGGCCGAA
>NZ_JBEYFC010000294.1:0-11192 GCF_040634175.1 Streptomyces sp. NPDC007162 | reverse complement strand
ACCAAAACACCCCCCGCTTCCTGCGGGGAAATGCAGGTGCAAGGCCTGCCCGGCGCTCGATCCGGTGCCCGTTCGCCTTCCCGGCGGACGGGCACCGCGCTTTTTCCCGGGTCATCGGCAGCGCCTCTCGCCTCCCGCAACCCTTTAGAGGTAATTAGTCCGCTTGACCCCCTTGTGGGGGTGATTGGGCTGATAAGAAACCGTCTGTACAAGGGAAACTCCAGGGGCGGGCGGGGAATGGCAACAGCACAGGCCGGGGTAGTGATCGTCGGCGCCGGCCCGGCCGGACTCGTCCTGGGGAACCTGCTGCTGGACCGGGGCATCGACTGCGTGCTCCTGGAACGGCGGAGCCGCGCCGCGGTGGAGGGCCGGGCCCGGGCCGGGTTCCTCGCGGCCCGCTCCGTGCGCGTCCTCACGGAGTACGGCCTGGCGGCCGGCCTGCTCACCCGCGGCACGACCCACACCACCTGCCAGTTCCGCAGCGACCGAGGTGAATTCACCCTCGACTACGCCACGTTGGGCCGTGGCGAGGTGCACACCGTCTACCCCCAGCAGGAACTGGTGCGCGACCTGGTCGCCGAGTACCTGCGGCGCGGCGGCGACCTCCGGTTCGGCGTCGAGGCGACACACGTCACCGGGGGCCGGGTCCGGCTGCGCGACGGCACGGACGTCACCGGCCGGTACGTCGCGGGCTGCGACGGGCACCGGGGGATCGGCCGCGCCACCCTGACCGCACACGGCACCCGCACCGCCCGCTGGGACCACGGCGTCTCCTGGCTCGCCGTCCTGGCCGCGGCCCCGCCCAGCATGCCGGCCACCGGATACGCCCTGCACCCGCGCGGGTTCGCCGGTCACATGGCGCGCACCGCGTCCGTCACCCGCTACTACCTCCAGTGCCCGCGCGGCACCGCCCCCGCCGACTGGAGCGAGGACCGGATCTGGACCGAGCTGGCCACCCGGATGCGCACGGCCGAGTTCGGGCCGCTGCGCCAGGGAGCCGTCCTGGAGAAGGCGGTCGTCGACCTGCGCTCCGACGTGCTGGAGGCGCCGGGCGCCGGGCGGCTGTGGCTGGCCGGGGACGCGGCCGGGCTCATCAGCCCGTCGGCGGCCAAGGGCGCCAACCTCGCCGTGCTCCAGGCCGAGTTGCTGGCCCGCGCCTTCGAGGCGGCGCTGCTGCGCCGTGACGACAGCGGCCTCGCCCGGTACGCCGCCGACTGCCTGCCCCGGGTCTGGCGGGCCCATGAGTTCTCGCACTGGATGAGCGGCCTGCTGCACGGCCCCGCCGAAGACGGCGACGCCGACGAGGCCCGCTACGGACGCCAGTTGCAGTACGCCCGCCTGGAGAGCCTGCGCACCTCCCGCGCCCACCAGGACTTCTTCGCCGAGAACTACACCGGCATCTGACCCCCGGGGCGTCTCGGCCCCGGTTCTTCCTGCCCCACGATCATCGGGAATTCTTCATGAACCTCTCCGTCGTACAGGCATGTCTGACGGAAACCGACCTGGACCGGATCCGGCGCGCCGCCGACCACGTCCGCGACCACGACACGGACCAGGTCCTGGCCGAGCTGCTGCCCGGCCTGACGGCCGACGAGCGGGCCGACGTCGCCCGCCACCTCGGCTACGACCACACCGCCGTACTGGTCTTCCCCGCCTCCCTCGACGGCCTCCGCGACGAACTGCGCGGCGCCGGCCTCGACCCGGGCCCCGTCGTCCCGAGCGTGGTGGTGCGCGGACGGCTGGCCCGCCGCTACGGCGCCGTCCTCCGCGACAGCCCGGTCGGGATCGTGCACGTGCCCGTCGCCGGGCGCACCGTGGAGATCTTCGCGCTGCCCGTACCGCCCGGCTCCCCGCTGGAGGCGGTCGCCGCCGACGAACGCACCGCGGGCCACGAGTCCCACCACGCCTTCGCCGTCACCGCGCCGGGCCGGGTGGTCCCGGCCGGACTGCGCACCCTGCTGACCGAGCGCGCGGGCGCGGTCCCGGACGGCGGCGGCTACAACGACCACGAGAACGTCACCGTCCTCTACTTCCGCACCACCGACCACCGCCGCTTCGAACTCCGCCTCCCCGGCCGCCAGGAACCCCTCCCCGACCCCACCCTCGCCCTCCTCCGCGTCATGACCGGCGCCTGGGCCACCCAGGCCGTCCGCACCATGGCCGAACTCGGCATCGCCGACCACCTCGCCGCCCGCCCCGGCCTCGACGCCGCCATCCTCGCGGACCTGACCGGCACCGACCCGGACGCCCTGCGCCGCCTGCTGCGCTACCTGGCCGGCCTCGGCCTGCTCACCGCGGCCGACGCCACCTACCACCTCACCGCTCTCGGCGAACCCCTGCGCACCGGCACCGAGTTCTCGATGCACCCGCTTGCGCTGCTGTACGGCGGCCCGTTCTACGACTCCTTCGCCGGGCTGCCGCACTCCGTACGCACCGGGCAGGAAGCTTTCGCCCACCGCCACGGCCGGCACCACTTCCGCTACTTCGCCGAACGCCCCGAACTCGGCGACCTCTTCCACCGCGGGATGGCCGCGAGCGCGGAGATGTTCACCCCGGTACCGCACCTGGCCGACTTCTCCGCCGCCCGGCGGGTGATCGACGTGGGCGGCGGAAACGGCGCGCTGCTCGGCCGGATCCTGCGTGCCCACGGTCACCTGGAGGGGGTCCTGCTGGAGCGTCCGCAGGCGCTGGCGGCGGCCCGCCAGGAGCTGGCGGATCTGGGAGACCGCTGCGCCTACGCCGAGGGAGACTTCACCGACTCCGTCCCGCCCGACGGCGACGTCTACCTCCTGTCCCGCGTCCTGCACGACTGGGACGACGACCACTGCCGGACCATCCTGCGCAGGTGCGCCCGGGCGATGCGTCACGGCGCCGAACTCCTCGTCGTGGAACGCCTGCTGCCCAGCAGCACAGCGGCGGCCTGGGACGTCCACATGCTGTGCAACGTCGGGGGCCGGGAACGGGACGAGCCCCATTACCGACGCCTGCTGGAGGAGACAGGCTTCAAACAGACGGCGTGTCACGCCCTCCCCCTGGGAGCCGCACTGCTCCACGCCGTTCGGGGTGACAGGCCCCGTTAGGGGCGCTGGGGGTACCCCCGGCCGAAGGCTGGGAGAGGAACTGCGCGACCAGCCACGAACCAGCCGCACCCGGCCGCGCACAGAACACCCCCGCCGATCAGCCGGCCTGCCCCATCCCCGCCGCGTTCGGCCAGCTCTGCGCATTCGGCCACCCCGTCGCCGGCGCCGGCGTCAACCCGGGCGCGGGCGGCGGCGCGGTCGCCCCCCGCACCTGCGCCGCGGTCAGCCCACCTCGGGCCGGCACCCCGGGCGGCGTAGGCCCGGTCGGCATGGGCGCGGGGACGGGCGCCGGCGCAGGCGCCGGCATCTGTGGCATCTGCGGCATCTGCATCGGCGGGGCGGGCGCAGGCGCCGGCACCGGCGCCATCATCGGCTGCGGTGCCATCGGCGGCTGCATGGGCATCTGCATCTGAGCAGCAGCAGGGGCGGCCGGCACCGGTGCCATCATCGGCTGCGGCATCCCCACCCCGCCGGACTGCCCGGCCATCGGCATGCCCAGCCCGGCCGCGGGGGCCGCGGCGAGCCCCGGTCCGGGAGCCGGCGTGAGGCTCGGGACCGGTCCGGCCCCCACCGCCTGCGCCAACGGGATCCCCGCCCCGTTCGTCTCGCTCACCAGCCGGTCGACGGCCGCCGTACCCGAGCTGTAGCTGGTCCCGGTGCCCAGTTCGGGTACGGCGGCTCCCCTCCTGGTCCCGTACAGCACCTGTTCCATGGCGGACACCAGGCGACGCACGTCCACCTCGGGGCGCACCACGAGACGCAGGAAGCGGCTGGACGAACCGATCTTGTCGCCGCACTCGCGGACCAGGATCCGGTGCTCGGTGAGCATCCGGTCCCGCACCACGGTGCCCTCGGCGCCGACCGGAAGGCGCACGAAGAGGAAGTTGCCCTGGGAGGGGTAGACGGTCAGGCCGGGCAGCACGGAGAGCTGGCTCGCCATCTCCAGGCGGTCCTTGCGGACCTGGAGCAGGCTCTGCGCGTACTCGGCACCGTGCTCCCTGAGCATGAAGACGACGTACTCGGCGAACGCGTTCAGGTTCCACTTCGGCAGCATGGAGCGGACCTTGCCGGCCAGCGAGGGGTTCGCGACCATGTAGCCGAAGCGGATGCCGTGCAGGCCGAAGTTCTTGCCGAGGCTGCGCAGCACGATGACGTTCGGCCGCATCATCGCCTCCTGCACGACGCTCGGTTCCTGCTCCGCGTCGGCGAACTCCAGGAACGACTCGTCGATGACGATCAGGTCCAGGTCGGCCATGGCGTCCATGAACTGCACGAGCGCGCGCTTGGGGACGAACCCGCCGTCGGGGTTGTTCGGATTGCAGATGACCGCGACCCTGGTCCCCCGGGTGCGGATGAAGTCGGCGTACTGCGCGAGGTCGAGGGCGAAGCCGTTGGACTCCTGCAGCGGGAACATGTCGACCCGCTTGCCGGTCTCCATGGGCTGGTCGGTCCAGCGGCCGAACGTGGGGACGGGGATGGCGAGGGACTCGCGGACCAGCAGGTGGTCGATCCAGGTGATCAGCTCGGTGGAGCCGTTGCCCATGGCCACGGCCTGCGGCGGGAGCTGGAGGAGGTTGCACAGCTCGGCGGTGATGGTGTCGGCGCTGCTCGGGTAGAAGGTGATGATGTCCTTGAGCCGCGCGGCCATTGTTTCCATCATGGCCGGAGTGGGGAAATAGGGGTTACAGGGGATGCAGAAGTCGACCGGGCCGGTCCCGTCGCCCCCCTCGCGTGCCAGCGCCGCCATCGACGGGCTGTGAGCACCGCTGCGGAACAACGAGGTGACGTTGCCGGCCATTGAACCTCCGTATGAGGCGGGCCCGATGGGGACGTCCGGGCCCGTCGTCTTGGGCGGCCCGCGCGGGGGAGCACGGGCCGCCCTTGAATACGAGGGCGCTTGAGCCCTTGTTCAACCAGTGTGAAAAAAGTGTGAGGTGCCGCGTGGGCGCGACCGGCCCCTTACCGGTCGCGCCCACGCTGTCTCAGGCGTCGAACGAATGGACCGTCCGCGTCCGGTAAACGTGCCCCGGCCGCAACACGGTCGACGGGAAGTTCGCGTGGTTCGGCGAGTCGGGGAAGTGCTGCGTCTCCAGGCACAGCGCGTCACCCTGCCGGTAGGTGCGCCCACCCGTCCCCGTCAGCGTCCCGTCCAGGAAGTTCCCGGAGTAGAACTGCAGCCCCGGCTGATCGGTCGCGATCTTCAGCGTCCGGCCCGACCGCGGGTCCCGCAGCGTCGCGACGTGCTCCGGCTTCGCGGTGACGCCCTTGTCGAGCACCCAGTTGTGGTCGAAGCCCTTGGCCTGCACCTGCTGGACGTGCCCGGCACGGATGTCCCGGCCGATCGTCTTGGTCTCGCGGAAGTCGAACGGCGTACCGCGCACGGTGGCCAGCTCACCCGTGGGGATCAGACCCGAGTCGGTCGGTGTGTAGCGGCCCGCGGCGATCGTCAGCTCGTGGTCCTCGATCGTGCCGCTGCCCTCGCCGGCGAGGTTCCAGTAGACGTGGCTGGTGAGGTTGACGACCGTGGCCTTGTCGGTGGTGGCCTCGTAGTCGATGATCCACTCGCCGCGGCGGGTGAGGGTGTACGTCACCTTCGTCCGCAGCGTGCCCGGGTAGCCCATCTCGCCGTCGACGCTGGTGTAGTGCAGGACGAGGCCGACGTCCGAGCCCTTCACGAACGGCTCGACGTCCCAGACGTGCTTGTCGAAGCCCTGGGTGCCGCCGTGCAGGCTGTTCACGCCGTCGTTGACGGACAGCTGGTAGTGCTTGCCGTCGAGGGTGAACTGCCCCTTGCCGATGCGGTTGCCGTAGCGGCCGATGAGGGCGCCGAAGTACGGCGTCTTGGCGACGTAGTCGTCGATGTTGTCGAAGCCGTTGACCACGTTGGCGTAGTGCCCCCGGCGGTCCGGCAGCTCCAGGGTCTGGACGACACCGCCCCAGTTGAGGACCTTCAGCCGGGTGCCGCCGTTCTCCAGCGACCAGCGGTAGATCTTCGTACCGTCGGCGAGCTTCCCGAAGGGCTCCTTCACCGGCTTCCTGCCTCCCGAGGCGGCCTCGGCGACCCCGCTGCCGAGGGTGGTGGCGGCGATCCCCGCCGCCGCGGCTCCTGCGATGACCGTGCGTCTGTTCAGTTCCATGTGCGGCTCCCCTTTTTTCTTGGCTCGGTTCGCCTCCGGGGCGCCGGAGCCGGTGTCGAGACGACGACCGTGCTCAGCCCTCCGGGCCTCCGCGCGCTCGCCGCCTCGACACCGACGCGCCCCTTCGGCTCTCTCGCCTTACGGAGTGGGCCCCGCCTCTTCGGCGGGGCCCGTGCTGACTACGAACCGGACTTGCGCTTGTTCCACACGTCGAATCCGACCGCCGCGAGGAGGGCGAGGCCCTTGATGACCTGCTGCCAGTCGGTGCCGACGCTGAGGAGGTTCATGCCGTTGTTCAGCACGCCGAGGACGAGACCGCCGATGATGGCACCGAGGATGGTGCCGACACCGCCGCTCATGGAGGCGCCGCCGATGAACGAGGAGGCGATCGCCTCCAGTTCGAAGCCGTCGCCCGCCTTCGGCGAGGCCGCGTTCAGCCGGGCGGCGACCACCAGCCCGGCCAGGGCCGCGAGCACGCCCATGTTGAGGAAGACGTAGAAGGTGACCTTCTTGTCCTTGACACCGGACAGCTTGGCCGCCGGCAGGTTGCCGCCGATCGCGTAGATGTGCCGGCCGAAGACCGCGTTGCGCATCACGTAGCCGTAGCCGACGACCAGCGCGCCCAGCACGATCAGGACGATCGGGGCGCCCTTGTAGCTGGCGAGCAGCATGGTCATGACGAGGATGGCGGCGACCAGCGCGGTCAGCTTCAGCAAGAACAGCCGGGTGGGCGGCACCTCCAGCGCGAACTCCTGCTGGCGGCGCCGGTCCCGGAACTCCTGCCAGACCACGGCGGCGATCAGCACGATGCCCAGCAGCAGCGTGATGTTGTGGTAGTTGGTGTTCGGACCGACCTCGGGCAGGAAGCCGTTGCCCAGGTTCTGCAGGCCGTTCGGGAACGGGCCGATGGTCTGCCCCTGGAGCAGGATCTCGGTGAGACCGCGGAAGAGCAGCATCCCGGCGAGGGTGACGATGAACGACGGTATGCCGAAGTAGGCGATCAACACGCCCTGGGCGGCGCCCGCGAAGGCACCCATCACCAGGCACAGGATGAGGGCCAGCGGCCAGGCCACCCCGTGGTTGACCGTCAGCACGGCCGCGAAGGCGCCCACGAACGCCGTCAGGGAGCCGACCGACAGGTCGATGTGCCCGGCGATGATCACCATCATCATGCCGATGGCGAGGATCAGGATGTAGCTGTTCTGCAGCACCAGGTTGGAGACGTTGCGCGGCAGCAGCAGGTCGCCGTTGGTCCACACCGCGAACAGGGCGACGATCAGACCGAGGGCGATCAGCATCCCGTACTGGCGCATGTTGCGGCGCAGTCCGTCGAGGACCAGCTGGAGCAGGTTCCCCTCGGCGGCCGATCCGCTCTTGCCCGGAGGCGCGGGCGCCGGGCTCTTGGCGGTGACATCCGTGCTCATCGCGTTACCTCTTTGTCCTTCGTCATATGGCGCATCAGCACTTCCTGCGTGGCCTCGGCCCTGGGCACCTCACCGGTCAGACGGCCCGCGGCCATGGTGTAGATGCGGTCGCACATGCCGAGCAGTTCGGGCAGTTCGGAGGAGATGAAGACGACCGCCTTGCCCTGGGCGGCGAGCTGGTCGATGACCGTGTAGATCTCGTACTTGGCGCCCACGTCGATCCCGCGGGTCGGCTCGTCCAGGATCAGCACGTCGGGACCGGCGAAGATCCACTTGCTGAGGACGACCTTCTGCTGGTTGCCGCCCGACAGCTTGCCCACCGGCTCGAACACCGTCGGCGCCTTGATGTTCATGGACTTGCGGTAGCCCTCGGAGACCTGCCGCTCCTCGTGCTCGTCCACGATCCCGCGTCTGGCCACCTTCTTCAGCGCGGTCAGCGAGATGTTGCGGTTGATGGTGTCGATGAGGTTGAGCCCGTAATGCTTGCGGTCCTCGGTGACGTACGCGATGCCGTGCCCGACCGCCTCGGCGACCGACTTGGTACGGATCTCCGTGCCGTCCTTGAGGACCGTGCCGCCGTCGTAACGGCCGTACGTCCGCCCGAACACGTTCATCGCGAGTTCGGTACGGCCCGCGCCCATCAGGCCCGCGATGCCGACGATCTCGCCGCGCCGGACGTGGATCGACACGTCGTCGACGACCTTGCGCTCCTGGTCGATCGGGTGCCGCACGGTCCAGTTGCGGACCTCCAGGGCCGGCGCCGCGTCCTCCTCGCCCTCGTACGCGGTGCGCTCGGGGAAGCGGTGGTCCAGGTCGCGGCCCACCATGCCCGAGATGATCCGCTCCTCGGTGGTCTCCTTCGACTTCACGTCGAGGGTCTCGATGGAGTGGCCGTCCCGGATGATCGTCACCGAGTCGGCCACCCGGCGGATCTCGTTGAGCTTGTGCGAGATGATGATCGAGGTGATGCCCTGGTTCTTCAACTCCAGGATCAGATCGAGGAGTTTGCCGCTGTCCTCGTCGTTCAGCGCCGCGGTCGGCTCGTCGAGGATGAGCAGCTTCACCTTCTTCGACAGCGCCTTCGCGATCTCCACCAGCTGCTGCTTGCCCACGCCGATGTCGGCGACGCGGGTCTCCGGGTGGTCGTCCAGACCCACCCTGCGCAGCAGTTCGCTGGCGTGCCGCAGGGTCTCCCGCCAGTCGATGAACCCGCCCTTGGCGTGTTCGTTGCCGAGGAAGATGTTCTCCGCCAGTGAGAGGTACGGCGACAGCGCCAGCTCCTGGTGGATGATCACGATGCCGCGCTGCTCGCTCGCCCGGATGTCACCGAACGCGCAGGGTTCACCCTCGAAGAGGATCTCGCCCTCGTAACTGCCGTGCGGGTGGACGCCGGAGAGGACCTTCATCAGGGTCGACTTGCCGGCGCCGTTCTCCCCGCAGATGGCGTGGACCTCGCCCTGGCGGACGGTCAGGGTGACGTCCGACAGCGCCTTGACGCCGGGAAAGGTCTTGACGATCGAGCGCATTTCCAGGACGGGTCCCGCCATGGTCTGCCTTCCAATCAGTGCTTGTCGATCAGGGCTTGGCGGGTTACTTGAGCTCGGCGTCGGTGTAGTAGCCGCCCTTGACCAGGACGTCCTCGTAGTTGGACTTGTCGACGCTCACCGGCTGGAGCAGGTAGGCGGGGACGACCTTGGACCCGTTGTCGTACGTCTTGGTGTCGTTGACCTGCGGGGTCTTCTTGTTCAGGACGTCGTCGACCATGGTCGCGGCGACCTTGGCGAGCTGCCGGGTGTCCTTGTAGACGGTCTGCGTCTGCTGGCCCGCGATGATCGACTTCACCGAGGCCAGTTCGGCGTCCTGCCCGGTGATGACGGGCAGCGGCTGGCTGCCGGAGCCGTAACCGTCCGACTTCAGCGCGGCGATGATGCCGATCGAGATGCCGTCGTAGGGCGAGAGCACCGCGTCGACCTTGGCGGACTTGTAGGAGGAGGTGAGGATGTCCTCCATGCGCGACTGGGCGGTCGCGCCGTCCCAGCGGAGCGTGGTCACCTTGTTCAGCGCGGTCTGGCCGGACTTGACCACCAGCTGCTTCTTGTCGATGTACGGCTGGAGCACGCTCATCGCGCCGTTGAAGAAGTACTTGGTGTTGTTGTCGTCGTTCGAGCCGGCGAACAGCTCGATGTTGAACGGGCCCTTCTTGCCGCTGTCCAGGCCGAGCTTGTGCACGATGTACGTGCCCTGCTCGACGCCGACCTTCTCGTTGTCGAAGGACGCGTAGTAGTCGACGTTCTTGGTGCCGAGGATCAGCCGGTCGTAGGCGATGACCGGGATGTGGGCGTCCGCGGCCTCCTGAAGCACGTTGTTCAGGGACTTGTTGTCGATGGCCGCGATGATCAGGCCCTTGACGCCCTGCGTGATCAGGTTCTCGATCTGCGAGACCTGGGTGTCCGGGTCGTCCTCGCCGTAGACCAGCTTGGTCTGGTAGCCCTTGGCCTTCAGGTTCTTGACGACGTTGTTGCCGTCGTTGATCCAGCGCTCCGACGACTTGGTCGGCATGGCGATGCCGATGGTGCCGCCCTTGGCGCTGCCGCCGCTCTCCTTGCTGCCGCCCTCACTGCTCTGGCCGCAGGCGGACAACGTCAGGGCGAGCGAGGCTGCCCCGGCTATGAGGGTGAGGGCGCTTCTACGAGTGCGCATGATGATCGGTCCCTGTTCTTCTCGTCGTTGAGAGTTTTCAAGCAAGGTCGGTTTGCAGCGCCCCTGAGGGGCGCGGGGCTGTATGGGATCTGCGGCTCCGCCGCGTGGGCGCGACCAGCCACAACGGACCCGCAGTCCCGAACGTTTCGTCAGGCGGAACCCTCGACGGGGAACCGTCGGAGAGCTCCCGGCAGCCGCGACCCCAGCGGAGCCATCCCCCCGTCCGCCCCGTGCCGCGCGAGCAGGTCCAGCGCGAGCCGCCCCCGCCGCACCCGCTCCTTGGCGGTGCTGAGGGTCACGTCCCGCAGGTGGTTGCCCCACGGGTAGATCCCGGGCGCCTTGGACAGGCCGAACTTCAGGTACACCGGCGCGCCGCGCCGGATCAGCTCGGCGACCTCGTACATCCGGACGTAGCCACCGAGGTCGTCGGGGGCCTCGATGTACATGTCCAGGGGAGCGCCGGACACCCGCCGGATCTCGGTGAGGTGATCGAGCGTCAGGTCGCTCGGCACGTTGACCGAGTCGGCACCGAGGTGCTCGAAGACGGAGTACGACGCCGGGTTGACCGGACCGATCAGCGCGGACACCTTCAGCGTGGTGTCCGCCGGGACGATCCCGGCCTCGCGCGCCCGGTGCAGCGTCCACAGCACGCCCTCGTCGGCGACGAGCAGGCACTTGACGCCCAGTTCCGTCGCCCGGATCGCGTCCTCGACACAGCCGGCGACGGCGTCGTGGCCGCGGGCGCGCAGTCCGGCACCCCGCGAGTCGGAGCGCACCGAGCCGCCGATGTCCCAGGTACCGCGCGGCCCGGTGAACAGGCACAGCTCGATGTCCCGTTCGGCGGTCGCCTC
>NZ_JBEYFC010000293.1:0-11198 GCF_040634175.1 Streptomyces sp. NPDC007162 | reverse complement strand
GAGTCGTGAGTACCGTGTGGTCCCCCACTGGTCCCCACGGCATCAAGACCACGAGGGCGCCCCCCGATCCCATCCGGGTGGCGATCGAGACCTCCCTAGGACTCCTGGTCGCCTGCCTACGGGCCGGCCCGCCGTCTCCCCGAAGAAGCCGGAACACCAAGGACGCGGTTGCCCTGGCGAACATCCTGCGCACGGACACCGAGTTCCACCGCCCGCTGCCGACCGGCTCGGACCTGGTCAGGGCAATCGCCGTCCTCGCCAGGGCTCAGCAGGATTCGGTCTGGGACCCTACCCGAGCTCACAACCGGCCCCGATCGCACCTGCGCGAGTACTACTGAGGTTGAACTCGTGATGTCGCCGGGTGGATTAGGTGGGTCTGATTGTCGGGCCGGTCTCGGCGAGGCGGCCGTCTATGACCAGACCGCTGGCCGCCGCTGACTACCTGGTGCGCTCAGTGCGGTCGTCGTACTCTTCGCGGGCGGTGATGACTTCTTCGATATGCAGCACGGACCACTCCGTGAGCGCCTTCAGGGGTTCCCGTAGCGTCTGGCCGAGCGCGGTCAGCTCATACTCCACGTGCGGCGGCACCTCTGGGTAGACGGTCCGGCTGACCAGCCCGTCGCGTTCGAGGGTGCGCAGCGTCTGGGTGAGCATCTTCTCGCTCACGCCCGCCAGCGTCTGCCGGAGCTGGCCGAACCGGGAGGTCCCGTTCCGGCCGAGTTCGCCGAGCACGAGGACCGCCCACTTGCTGCCGATCTGGTCGAGCAGGTCCCGCGACGGGCAGCCGCGTTCGTACGGATCGAATGACGGCATGGGCCCGGTCACATTCTCGACAGCAGCCATCCGGCTCACCTCAATGCTTTCGCTGCGGTAAGTACCCTACCAAGAAGTGGCTACTCCCCAACAGAGAGTGTCCAGGTCATTCTGTGTTCCATCCCGCGGCGGACGGACCGCGGCGGGTGTGCAAGGCACGCGCGGAAGGAAGGAATGACCATCATGCCGATCGTCGTCACCGGAGCCACCGGCCAGCTGGGCAGGCTCACTGTCGAGGCACTGCTGCGGCGCGGGATCCCGGCCGCGGACATCATCGCGACCGGCCGGGACATCGCCAGGATCAAGGACCTGGCCGACCGAGGCATCACGGTACGCCGCGCCGACTTCGCGGACACCGACGGCCTGGCCGGGGCATTCGCGGGGGCGGACAGGCTGCTGCTGATCTCAGCCTCGGTCCCCGTGGGCGAGCGGGTCGCCAACCACCGCCGCGTGATCGACGCCGCGGCGTCCGCAGGCGTGTCGCTAGTGGCGTACACGAGCACGACGCACGCGGACACGGCCACCACCGTCATCGGTGCCACGCACGGCGAGACCGAGGAATATCTGCGGGACCGCGGAATCCCCAGCGTGCTGCTGCGCAACGGCTGGTACCTGGAGAATTACACCAGCCAACTGCCGCAGATCCTGCAGAGCGGCGCGGTCGTCGGCGCCGCAGGCGAGGGGCGGATCAGCGCCGCGTCCCGCGCCGACTACGCCGAGGCCGCAGCGGTCGTCCTCACCACTGAAGGCCACACCGGCGCCGTGTACGAGCTCGGCGGCGACGAATCCTTCACCCTGACTGAGCTCGCCGCCGCGATCTCCGCTGCGGCCGGAAAGCAGGTTACCTACGCTGACCTCCCGGTGGCCGACTTCGCCCAGGTACTGGCCGCCGCGGGCCTACCCGCCGAGCTGGCGGAGGTCCTCGCTGACGCTGACCGCGGCATGAACCGCGGCGAGATGTACACCGACTCTGGCGACTTGCGCCGCCTGATCGGCCGGCCGCCCGTGACCCTGGCCGAGACACTCGCGGCCGCCCTGCATGACTGAGGTTGAACTTGTGATGTGGCCGGGTTGCTCAGGTGGGTCTGATCGTCAGGCCGGTCTCGGCGAAGCAGCCGTCTATGAGTTCGCTGCGGTACTGGATGTGCCGTAGGCCGCGCCGGATGCGCTGGACGAGGTGTTCGGAGGTGCTGAAGGCGACGTTGGAAAGCCAGCCGCGTCGCAGGAGAGACCAGATCCCCTCGACGGGGTTGAGGTCGGGTGCGTAGGGCGGCAGGTAGTAGATGGTCAGCCAGTCCCGGGCCTCGGCGAACTTTTGCAGGTCGGCGGCCTTGTGGACGTTGAGGTTGTCCCAGACGGGCACGATCGGGCCGCCGAGCTGCTGGTGTGCTGCGATCAACAGGTCCCGGTAGTCGCGCCAGGAGAAGCTCTTGCGCCCATCGCGACGGCCGTCGTCATGGCGGGGCCGGTAGATGAGCCTGGAGCGGTGACCGAGTTTGCAGCAGGTCAGCGCGGCGATGGAGATCCGTCTGCGGGAGCGGCCGCGGACCCGCACCACCGGGGTCCGGCCGCGCTGTGACCAGGTCTTCGCGTGCGGCGGCGTCATGGAGAATCCGGCTTCGTCCTCGAAGACGAGCCAGGCTCCACGGGCCGCCGCGAGTCTTCCGCGCAGGGCCACACCTCCTTGACCCACCCGGCCACGCCTCGTCGTCCCGCTCCATGGCGCGTCGGGCAGGGACCTGCCATGACCAGCCGTTACGCGCCAGCAGTTTCCGCACGCCCTGAATCGTGTAGGCCATGTGGAAGCGCCGACCGATCACCGTCTTGATCCGCGCCAGTGTCCAGTGCTGGTCCTCCCAGCCGTGCCCGGCCGGCCCCTTGGCCAGCTCCGCCTCCAGTTGCGCGAACTGCTCCTGGCTCAGCCTCGGCAGCGATGCCGGCCCCTGCGACCGCAGGGCCCGCGGACCGCCCTGCTCCCACTTCTGCCGCCACCGTTGTACCGAGCGGACGTTGACGCGCAGGGACTTGGCGATGACCGAGCTCGCCTCGCCCTGGGCGAACCGCTCGGCCGCCTTGAGCCGTAACTCCTCGCGGAACTGCTGCCGTTCGGCAGTCAGCCCGCCTCCGTGTGGATACCGCATGCCCCGGTGATACCGCACGGGCGACGAGCCATCAGCCCCGACGACACCACGAGTTCCACCTCAGTAACACGCGATCCTTGAGGCGTTCGCAGCGAAGCGCAAGCAGCTGCTGACCCGGGAGGCCCGCACGGTCCTGTCGATCGCGCCCACTCCAGCCGAGGACGCCCGACTGCTTCAGGCATTCCGCCGGAGCCGGCTTCGCCGCCCCGCTCTGGTCGAGAAGCCGATGAAACGGCAGACACTCGCCCTCCTAGCCCAGCTCGACGCCGCCTGCCAGGCATGCAACAACCTGGCAGCCGACACAGTAGAGCTGCTTCTGCAACATCCCGACGCCAAGATCATCACGAGCTTCCCCCGCCTGGCCGCTCTCACCGGCGCACGGGTTCTCGCCGAGATCGGCGACGACCACACCCGGTCCACCCACGCTGGCAATCTGAAGGCTCATGCCGGAAACGCGCCCGTGACCCGTCAGCCCGGCATGAGTCGCCACGTCGCCCACCGCCGGATCAAGAACAACCGACTGGCCGCGACGGTCAACCCAGCCGCCAGCCATGGAAAGGTCCACGCGCTCTACAAGTCGTGGGGGTACGAGGACATCGGACAGAGCCAGCCGGCGCCAACGGCGACGGAACCGTCTACCAGCGGAAAGACAACCGCTGGGAAGCCGCCGGATACGTCCTCGCCCCCGGCAACACCCGCAAGTGCATCCGCGTCTACGGCAGTTCGCGGAAGGAAGCACTGGCCAAACTCATCGAGAAGATCGCCGCCAGCAACCGCGGCCTCCCCGCGCCGTCCGCACAGGGCAGCCTGGCCGCCTACCTGACGTACTGGCTTGACGCTGTCGCCGTCCACCAGCTCCGCGAAAACACCCCACACCCGCTACACCGCTGTCACCCGCCTCTACCTCATCCCCGGCCTCGGACGGAAGAAGCTCGCCAAACTCACCGCCAAGGACGTCCGCACCTGGCTCAACCAGCTCCGCACCACCTGCCAATGCTGCGCGCGGTCTCGACGCCGCCCGTGTCGAGCCCCTCTGCTGCGCTGCCGGAAAGTGCTGCGCAAGACGGCTCTCACCGCTGACCCTGGCCCACGTGCACTCCGTGCTCAAGTCCGCCCTGGAGCACGCCGTGCGCGAGGGGGAGATCCCACACAATGTAGCCCGCAACGTCCGCACCGGCGCACCATGGCCGCGCCGCTTCGAACCCCTCACCGCCGAAGAAGCGCGCGAGTTTCTGGCCGCCGCCAGCGGACACCGGTTGCAGCCGCTGTTCGAACTCGCTCTGCACACCGGCCTACGTAAGGGCGAACTCCTCGGCCTGCGCTGGGAAGACCTCGACCTGGCCGGCGGAACCGCCAGCATCCGACGCACCCTCCAGCGCACCAACTCCGGCGTCCTGACCGCCCTCCCGACCAAGACCCAGAGTTCCGAACGGCGCATCGCCCTGCCGACGCCATGCCTGCGCTCCCTGGAACAGCACCGCGACCGGCAGCACCAGGAACGCGAAGCGGCAGGCAAGAACTGGCAGGACAGCGGCTACGTCTTCACCCGGCCCAACGGTGCCCCGATCGAAGGAGCCACCCCCACCCGGCACTTCACCGCCCTGCTCCACCGGGCCAGGCTCCGCCGCATCCGGTTCCACGACTTCCGCCACTCGGCGGCGACGCTCCTCCTGGAACAGGGAGTGCAACTCGTCGTCATCAAGGAACTCCTCGGCCACGCCCACATCGGCGTCACCGCCACCGTCTACGCTCACGTCCGGCTCCGCCTCCAGCGTGACGCTATCGATCTTCTTCGCAACGCCCTCTGTACCTCCGCCGCCATCACCGGCCAGCCCGACGATGGCGACACCCCACCGCTTTGCGTAGCCCCCGTCCGCTGACGTTGCCGTCAACCACTGCCGTCAGCCACCCCAGAAGCTCCGCCAGGACGCACCTGGCGAAGCTTCATATTTGCGCTCACAACCGCCCCATATGCGTGTCGCAGAGCTACGGCCTCACGACCCAGCGAATCTCACATAGAGATCACGATCGCGCCAGGAATCAGTGAAAGAATCCAGCATGGCCTCGTAAAGCCGAATATTACTAACGTCCCCTCGGGGGTTAGTGATCTTTTCTTCGACCGCCTCCCGGACGGCTTCCCAACGCAGCGCGTGCATTAGGAAGGAAACTACTTCAACAACACCCTCCTCGGGAGAATCGATCAGAGTTATCAGTTGATTCTCGAATTGCTCCTCAAATTCAGGATTCGTCTGCACGATCGCTAGCGCACGCTCCAAACCTGGCTCAAGCGCTTCGGCGCCGTAAGTTTCCTCCGCCGCGGCGAGAACCCCTTGGATGACCTGCCTGAGCTCTGCGACTGGCTCAGCAGCTAGGCCGCCATGCTTCGATGTATTTTCCATCAGCGTCGAGTCCATTCCTGTCAAAGGCATCCACTGCCGCCTTCTGAGCGTTAGCACCGTAGGGCTGATAGTGACCAGATTTGTTGTCGAGGTACACGACTTGGCCACCCTTGGTCTTGAACTCTCCGGCAGCTAGCACATCCCGCCCCTGAGCAAGGCTTACATGGCCAGCCGTTCGTTTCCCGATAACGAGCTCACCGTCTCCGGTCACTACGTATGCATAGTTTCCAGAACGAGAGAGCACGGTGCCAGGAGCAATCGGCTTGAACCACTCCGGCGTATCTTCCGGTATCAAGTTCGAGAAGGAGGTGGGGTCAGGGCCTGCTCCGCTGTTGTGAACCAGTACCGGTGTCTGACCAGCGAGTACATAGTACGTGTGGAGCTGCTCGACAGTGAGGTTGTAGCGGTTGGCGGCGCCAGGTGTGCCGTGGACCCTTACGACGGTGGTGGGCTGGTCATGGACGCTGGCGAGGTGGTCGCCGGGTTTGAGGCTGCCGGCGGGTACCCAGGTGCGGGTGGTGGCGTCGTAGAAGGGATGGTTGGAGGTGGTGTGGATGATCTCCGTACGGCCGTGACCGGTATTGATGATGACGTCGAGGAGGTCGTTGTCGTGATTGATCCAGACGTGCTGGACGGTTCGGGCGCCCTTGTCCTTGGCGGTCGTGGGGTCGGCGGATTCGACCTTGTCACCCGGCTTGATCTTGCCGATGGGCTTGGTTCTGCCCTTGGCCATGAGGACAGGGGTGTCGGGCGAGAAGCTGCACTTCCCACCGCCAAGGCCTTTGCCTCTGAAGCCGCCGCCGGGACCTTCCCCGCCGCCTCCTGTGAGGGCAAATATGGCAGCCGCGGCTACCCCGATGGAGGTGCCGGTCTTGCCCAGGCAGCCGGTTCCGTGGCCGAGTGCCATGCAGGTGAGGAATTTCAGGTGGGTAATGATGTGCTGGTCGGCCTCGGCCTCTGCAGCGTCCTGCGGGTCCGCCAGGCAGTCCCAGCCGAAGTCTCGGCACGCGGTGTCAGTCTCTTCGTTGAAGATCTTGGCGAACTGGTTGGCGTATTTCCAGTTGCGAGGAATGAAGACCTGCGGGTAGATCTCCATGTACTTCTTGTGGAAGGCCGCACTGGCAGCGCGGCGCTTACTTGCGTCCACTTCCCCCTGGTTGTTCGGGTCGCTATTGGAGCTGTTGACGACGTCACAGCCGTTGCAACCCCAGGAAGCGTCGTTGAGCGCCTTGCCGCCGCTGTTCCGGGTCGGCGTGTTGTTGCCGTACTGGGCACCGCCGCCACACTCGTCAGGAGTCTGGCAGGCCATGAGGCCGCTCGGGTCGCTGTTGGTGACGGGGTTGTCACTGGCGTAGGTGTAGCCTCCGAGTGACTGTGGGCTGGTCGGCTGGAGGAGCGGGTCGGCGCTGATGAAGCGGCCGAGGGTGGGGTCGTATTTCCGGGCGCCGACGTCTGTGTAGCCGGTGGTGGTGTCCTGGGGTTTGCCGAGGTAGGTGTGGGTGGGGTCGGGCCAGGTAGTGGTGTTGGCGCTGGCTCGGGGCTGGCCGTAGGGGGTGTACTGCTGGCGGGCGACCTGCTGGGTGGTGGTGTCCATCGAGAGGGTCGCGGTGCCGTTGGGGTCGTTGAAGAGGTACTTCACACTCCCGCCCCCAAGGCTGGAGTGGACGGCCACGGGGGTCCCGGCGCCGCCGTGGGTGTAGATGCGGACGGCGCCGAGGAGGACATTGGGGGTGACGCTGGTGTTGACGACGATCTCGGTGTCGCCGACGAAGAGGGTGGTCTGACCGGGGTCGCGGCGGATGAGCTGGTTGCCGTCGGCGTCGTACAGGTACTTGGTGGTTGTGGGGCTGGAGCCGCTGGTGTCCACCTGGGCCAGGTGGCCTTCGTCGTCCCAGGTCAGGGTCTGGCTGGGTCCGGTGGTGGGGGTGCGGGTGTGCAGGTTGCCGTTTTCGTCGTAGCCGAAGGTCGTGGGGTTGGTTCCGCCGGTGGTTGCGGTGAGGGTGTGGGGCTGGGCGCCGGTGGAGTTGCAGTTGGCGGTGCAACCGTTGGTGTAGCCGGTGGTGACGTTGGTGCCGGAGCTGCCGATGGCGTGGTCGACGCTCTGCTGGCGGTTGCCTATGGCGTCGTAGCTGAAGGACTTGGAACTGGCCGCTTCCCACGATCTGCGCGGCGATCGCCTTGAGCTGCGCCACCGTGTAGGAGCTCTGGACCGGGAAGCTCGCCGCGGGATCACCGGCCGCGGCCTTGGCCGCCGCGCGCTTCCTGGCCTCGGCCTGCTTGGCCTCCGCGGCTCTGGCCGCCGCCGCGCGGGCGGTCTGCTCCGCGGTCCTCCTGGCACTCGCGTCCGCCTGGACGGCCATCGCCTCGGCCTGCTGCGTCACGGTCGCCGTCTGCACCTGGGCCTGCCGGCCCACGGGTATGTCCTGGAGGAGGGAGGCATCGGCCGCCGGCGTCGGCGTGCCGCCGCTGTGGCTGCTGCTGGCCGAGGCGGCCCCGGCGACGCTTCCGACAGCGGTGACCGCGGTGGCCGAGACGACCGCGAGTCCCCGGACCGACATACGGCTCACGCGCTTTCCTCCCCTGCGCCCGGGCCACCCGGGTGGAGTGACCGTCGAAAGCATCTCGCTTGCTGGGTGACACGGTTGGCATACTCTTGCGCGCTTGCCCGGCCGGCGCAATCACAGGAGAAGTGTGGATACTCACACGCCCCAGAACCAACCATGGTCGGCCGACACACCTCTGCCGTAAAGACGCGTCCGCACACGAATCCGCGCACCACCCATCCCAGCGGATCGGCGTCGTGGCCGAGTCCGTCCCCGGCGAGACCCGCGTCGCGGCCACGCCCCCGACCGTGCGTCAGTTGCTGGGCCTCGGCCACCAGGTCGTGGTGGAGTCCGGGGCCGGCGCGGCCTCCGGCGTCGGCGATCGCAGCATCGACTGGGGCAGGGCCGGCACCATCACTGCGGTTGTCGCTGCTCTCGCGGGACTGCTCCTCACGGGCGTCTCCACGCTCTACGACGCGCTTGTCTCTCAAGGTGAACTGGAGCAGTCGCGCCAGGCGGCCGATCAGGAGACCCGCGCCCAGGCGCTGCGCGTGGCCTACTGGACGGAATTCCTGGCCCCCTTCGTCAAGCGCGTCCATGTCATCAACAGTTCGTCCGATCCGGTCTCGGAGGCCGATCTGCTTCTGTCGCCTGCTGAGGCGGGGCCGCATCACGTACTCCAACTCCCGGTCCTGGCACCGTGCTCGGAGACGGTGATCAAGGAAGAGATATGGGCCGGACGTCCTGGCCAGGGTCCGCCGTACGCGCCGGGCGACCGGCCGCCCGGCGTCGTCCGCTGGATGGCATTTCGCGACCGGGACGGTCTGGTCTGGAAACGGGACAGCAGAGGGCTCTCCCGTGTACCCCCTCCATGCCGCTGCACAGCGGTCCGTGTAACCGATCCGCCCCGAGCTTCGGCCGACCGGCGGCTCACGGTCCCCTGTCAATCGACGAGACGCCCTTGGCCAATCGCCGGACCCGTCGAACATGGCCTGAACCTCGTCAAGCTCCCCGATTCTTGCCCGCTGCGGCTGGGCGCCCTTCCACGATCCGGTGCGTGGATCCCGAGCCGGCGGTTCAGCCTGTGAGGGTGTTGAGCCAGCCGGTCAGCAGACGGTTGGTCTCCTCGGGGCGTTCCTGCTGGATCCAGTGGCCGCAGCCCTCCACGAGGTGGGATGCGGTCAGGCCGGGGAGGGTGGTGGGGAAGGCGTCGATAGCGTCGGACATCCAGGTGGTGGAGGCGTCCAGGGCGCCGCCGATGAACAGGGACGGCTGCTTGACCGGGGCGCCGCGGTGGGGGGCGAGATCTTCCCAGTCGCGGTCCATGTTGCGGTAGCGGTTGAGGGCCCCGGTCAGACCCGTGCGCTCGAACTCTCCGGCGTAGACGTCGAGGTCGTCCTCGGTCAGCCAGACCGGGAGGATGCCGGCGGGGAAGCGGTCGCGCAGCCGGCCGCCGCGGGCGACGAAGTGCGGGTCGGGCTCGCCGTGGGCGGGCATGGTGTCGGCGGACAGGGCGGCGTAGAAGCCCGCGAGCCAGCCCCGCACGTCAGGCTCGATGTCCGTCTCGGCGCGGCCGGGCTCCTGGAAGTAGGAGACGTAGAACTCCTGCTCGGGGCCGCCGATCTGGCCGAAGATGTCGGTGGGGCGGGGGCCGCCGGGTGGCGCGTACGGGACGCTCAGCAGGGCGACGGCCCGGAAGACCTCGGGGTGGAGCAGGGCGGAGGTGGCGGCGATGTTGGAGCCCCAGTCGTGGCCGACGACCACCGCTTTCTCCTCGCCGAGGGCGTGCACGAGGGCGACGTTGTCCTCCACCAGGTCCAGCATCCGGTAGGCGTCGGTCTCCGCAGGCTTGGAGGAGCGGCCGTAGCCGCGCACGTCGATCGCCACCGCCCGGTAGCCGGCCGCGGCGAGGGCCGGGAGCTGGCGGCGCCAGGAGTACCAGGACTCGGGGAAGCCGTGCACGAGCAGGACCAGCGGACCGGTGCCCTGCTCGACCAGGTGAAGGCGCCCGGCCGGGGCCTCGACGGTGCGGTGGCGGAGTACGGCGGACGGCTCGGGCTGCATGGGGCTGCTCCTCGGTGCGCGGATGGATGCAGGTACGCGTCGATCATGCGGCGCAGCGACCGGCCACCGCGATTACCCTTGCCAATCTGGCAAACTTGCAGGACAGGATGGTGGAGCCGCACGTCCGAAAGGGGGCCGAGCGGGTGACAGGCGACGACGTGGTCGACACGCTGGCGGCGATGGGCCCCCGGCTGCGGGCCGCGCGCGAACACCGCGGCTCCACGCTCACCGGCGTCAGCTGCGCGACCGGCATCTCCCCGAGCACGCTGTCGCGGATCGAGACCAGCCGACGCAAGCCCACCCTGGAAGTGGTGCTGCAGTTGGCGAAGGAGTACGGCGTCTCCCTGGACGAGCTGGCCGGCACCGCTCCCGCCGCCGAGCCCCGCACCTCCGCGCTCCAGCGTTTCGGCGACGACAAGGCGGTGTTGCCGCTGACCCGCTACGTCGGGGGCCTGCACGCCCACAAACACGTCCTCCCCGCCGTCCAGGAACCGCCCGCGCGGCCCCGGCAGGTCTCCCACGACGGCTGGGAATGGCTCTGCGTCCTGTACGGGCGGCTGTGGCTCGCACTCGGCGACCAGGACCTCGTCCTGAGTGCCGGGGACGTCGCCGAGTTCGACACCCGCAATCCCCACGGTGTCGCGAACGCCGGCCCCGGCGGCCCGGTCGAGTACCTGATCATGTTCGGGCCGCAGGGAGAGCGCCTGCGACCGCGCACCCCGCCCGCCCCCGGCCCCAGGGCCCGGTAGCAAGCAGCGAACGAACGGCCTGACGTCCCGGATACGCCCAGGATGTCGCCGGCCTTGATGTCGAACAGGTAGCGGGTGTTCCACAGCACGACGGCATTGAGAACGAGACCCGGATCGGAATGGTCCCTCGGACGCCCGGGTGCGCCTGACCCCGCGCCCTCCCGTCGCGTCGGTCCGGAGCATGCTCGCGGGCGGTGAGGGTAAACGCGTCCTAGCCGGACCACCAACCGGTGCGGACGAGGCCGGACGACCGGGAGGGGCGCATGAGGGGAACGACGACCGTGCAGGCCGCCGGGCAGCGGGCGGGCGTTCCGGAGATCGCGGCCCCTTCCAAGGTCGCACCGAAGGACGCGCGGGAGGTGTCGAAGGTGTTCTTCGACCGCCTGGCGCTGCTGGCGGAAGGCACTCCCGAATACCAGTACGCGCGCAACACGCTCATCGAGATGAACATGTCCCTGGTCCGTTTCGCGGCGGCCCGGTTCCGCAGCC
>NZ_JBEYFC010000292.1:0-11220 GCF_040634175.1 Streptomyces sp. NPDC007162 | reverse complement strand
GAAGCCGAGCGCGTACTTGCCCCGCTCGCCCGCCTGCTCCACGAGACCGCGCGCCTCTCCAAATCCACGATACGGATCTTGAGACCTATGAGGAGATGGAGCACGCACTGCTTGGCACAATAGAGGGTGCTGAGATCAGCATAGGAAGAGGGCCGTGGACCCGCCCGGGTGGGTAGGTCCAGCACGTGGAGTCTTCCTGCTGGGGTCGGGGCCAAGCGCCCTGGCTCCAGCAGGGGCGCGACCTGGAGGTAAGTACCGTGGAGCGGATGCGACTGGTCGATCTGCTGGCAGACGACAGAGAGGTCTTCCGGTTGTGTAGGTCTGCTTTGGTTAGCGGCGCTGTATTCAAAGTCTGGGACGAGTCAACATCGACTCGACAGCTTACGTCTATCTATTCGCGTCGAATGCGAAATATTGCTCGAACTGGACAGCCGTCGATCGGACTCGCTGAAGCCGTAGCCGACCTAGAGGCTTGCCAGGAGTTGGAGCTTGCTATCGGATACGTGGATAGTCGCCCTCTTGGCGGATACTATTTCCAGCTATTCTTGACACCTGCTTTCGAAAAGGTGATCGCGTGTCTGGGAGTTCGACCATCGGCCGATGATAGTGACGCTGATATATCCGTCTGATTCGGTTGTGTCAGCCTTCCAATTTCCTTCATTTGGAATCGGATGGGGGATGCGCAGAGGTCCCACTGGGATTTGTTTCCGGTGGGACCTCTGCGGCGTTTCAGGAGGCCTGACGGCAGTAGTTGACGGCAACGTCAGCGGACGGATGCTGCACGAAGCGGTGGATCGTCACCGTCGTCGGGCTCGGTGAGGTTGCCGAGGGCGTGTCCGAGGAGGTCGATGGCTTGCCTCTGGAGTCGGAGGCGGACGTGGGCGTAGACCGTGGCGGTGACGCCGATGTGGGCGTGGCCGAGAAGTTCCTTGATGACGACGAGTTCGACGCCCTGTTCCAGGAGGAGGGTCGCGGTTGAGTGGCGGAGGTCGTGGAACCGGATCGGCCGTAGGTGGGCGTCGCGGAGTAGTGCGTTGAACTGCTTGGTGAGGGTGGTGGGTTCGATCAGGTGTCCGTCGGGTCGTGTGAAGACGTGGCCGGTGTCATGCCAGTCGGATCCCGTCTCCTCCTTCTCCTGTGCCTGATGCTCACGGTGAGCGCGGAGTGAGGTGACGCAGGAGGCGGGGAGGGCGATACGGCGTTCGGAGCTGATGGTCTTGGTGGGGAGGGTTGCCAGGCCGCGGCTGTTGGTGCGTTGGAGGGTGCGGCGGATGGTGGCGGTGCCGGCGTCGAGGTCGAGGTCTTCCCAGCGAAGGCCGAGGAGTTCGCCCCTGCGCAGGCCGGTGCGTAGGGCGAGTTCGAAGAGTGTGGCGTGCCGGTGGTTCTGGGCGGCGGCGAGGAAGCGTCGGGCTTCGTCGGTGGTGAGGGGGTTGAAGCGGCGGGGGCGGGGTGTGCCGGTGCGGACGTTGCGGGCGACGTTTCGGGGGATCTCCTCTTCGCGGACGGCGTGTTCCAGGGCGGATTTGAGTACGGAGTGGATGTAGGCGAGCGTGAGCGGGGAGAGGCGCTTGCGGCAGCACTGGCCGAGCGCGCAGCAGCGTGGGCGGCGGCCGGTCTGGGCGTCGGGCTTGCGGCGGGCGTCGATGCCGCGTGCGCAGCACTGGCAGACGGTCCGTAGTCCGTTGAGCCAGGTGCGGACGTCTTTGGCGGTGAGCTTGGCGAGCTTCTTCCGGCCGAGGCCGGGGATCAGGTAGTGCTCAACGACGGCCGTGTAATGGGTGTGGGTGGTCTCGCGGAGGTGGTGGACAGCGACGTTGTTCAGCCAGTAGGTGAGATAGGCGGCCACGCTGTCTTGGGCGGTGACGACAGGGACGCCGCGATTGCTGGCCGCGACCTTTTCGGTCAGCTTTGCCAGGGCCTCTTTGCGGGTGGCGGCGTAGACGCGGATGCGCTTGTGGGTGTTGCCAGGCGCGAGGACGTATCCGGCGGCTTCCCAACGGCCGTCCTTGCGCTGGTAGACGGTCCCCTCGCCGTTGGCGCGAGTCCTCTTGCGCGGTACGGGCATCAGGCGGCTTCTTCCAGGTGATGGCGGATGTATGTGTCGAGGGCAGAGGCCGGGATACGGCGGGCACGGCCGATCGTGAGGGAACGCAGTCGGCGGGAACGGATCAGGTCGTAGACCGTGGAGCGGCCCAGCCTCAGCCGTCGCATGACCTCTGGGACCGTCAGCAGCTCGTCGTCAGGCACGGGTGGGTTCTCCTTCCGTTCCGGGCGCTGGTTCGAGGGATGCGGCGAGCCAGGTCTCGGCCGCGCTGAGGCCGGTGCCGGCGAAGACCCAGTGGGCGAGGACGTGTGTCGTCTCGGGTTCACGCTCGGGCTGTGAGGCAGCGGCTTGTGCTTGGCGCCAGTCGGCGCGGGCGTTGCGTAGGGCGCCGAGGGTGGTGGAGTAGCGGCGGGACTTGGTGGAGAAGTGGCCGCGGAAGCCGAGCATGTGGGCCCAGGCGCGCAGGCGGAGGTGTTCGAGGTCCTTGCGGGCGCCGAGGGTCCAGGCGGTTCGGATGAGGCGCCGGGCGTGCTCGCTGATGTCGAGCTGGGCGAGTTCGGCGGCGAACTTCAGCGGCCGGTCGAGAGCTCCCGTGGCCGTCTCGGCGCCTTTGGTGGCGTACTTGGCGATGTAGGCGGCGACGGCGCGTTCGGTGAGTTCCTGGCCGCCGTCGAAGTCGGCGGAGCGGATCGGGCGGACGTCAAGCTGACGGCCGAAGGTGAAGGTGTGGGCGCGGCCGTCGAGGGCCGGCCCGTCGACGCGGACCTTGGAGGCAGCGGCGTCGATGGCGTCGGTGAGCAGTTTGGCAGTGGCCCAGGGCGGGGGTGGGGTGTCGCCGCCTGTCGGGCCGTCGAGGCGGATGACCGCGTGGAAGTGGACGGCGCCGCGCTTTTGGTACTCGGCGACCTTGGCGAAGGAGACGCGGGCGTGGTCGCGTAGGCGGCGCTGTGGCAGGCCCGCGCGCTTGGCGACCTCCCGGCGGAGGTAGATCGAGAAGCGCCGCCAGAGGGCACCCGCGTGGGCGTTCCAGAGAACGGCCGCTTCGTAGTCGTAGGTGTCCGGGTCGAGCGGAGCGCCAAGGGCGTCGTCCCCCTGGTCGTGGTGGGTGCCGCAGCGGCAGGCGCGGCCATCGGTGCGGCGGTTGTGGACCGGGCCGAAGCCCGGGGCGGTGAAGGTGGCGAAGACTCGGGGATGAGAGGCGACGTGTTCGGAGGTGCCCTTGCCGCCGCGCAGCCCAGCGGTGATCAGGTGGTAGGTGTCGCGGCGGTAGACCTCTGCGCAGGCAGCGCAGCGGGTCGCTCGTCGGTTGTTGCAGCGGACCAGGAGGTGACCGGCGGGGAGGGTGACCGAGTTGAGGCGGTGAAGGACTGTGCCGATCTCGCCGGTCGTGTGGTTGACGGCGTACTCGGTGCGGTGGCCGTCCAGACGGACGGAGTGGGCGCAGCCGCCGAGGCCCGCGAGCTGTCGCGCGAGGGCGGGCATGGTGCCGAGGGCTGCGAGGGTGCTCAGCTCCGCCAGCGGGGGCGGGGTCGAGTAGGTAAGGATGGGAGTCCCTTTCGGCTGTTTCGGTGGTTGGGAGGGACGGCCCCGGGACGGCGGGATGCTTGGCGGCTTGTTGCCGCCCCGGCGGCCGGTCAGCGCCTGTTGGCGTTGCTGAGGAGGGAGCGCAGGACCACGGCGGCGATGGCCACGGACACGGCCGTGACGGCGACGGCCGCCCGGAGTGCGGTGAGGACGATGCCGACGACGACCACGGCGGCGACCGCGCCCACGTAGGGGGTGAGCGGGCGGCCGGCGGACGGCACTGGTGCCTGTACCTGGTGCTGTGTGGTGATGGTGGTCGTGGGCAGGCGCGGAGATTCGGGAAGCTGCGGGCGGAACAACACGGCTGATCTCCTTGTCACTTGTCGGTGCCGTTGACGACGCCGACCCCGGTGCGGGTGCCGGTTTCGATGGCGGGGGCGAGGAAGGTGTGGGAGAGCCAGAAGCCGAACAGGGCGATCACGACGGCGACCCAGATGCGGATGCCGAGGAACTTGATCGCGGCCCAGGCGATGACGCCCAGGACGAAGACGAGCGGAAACGAGACGGTCACGGCGTTCTCCTCAGCGGACGCGGCAGCGATGGGTGCGGGCGGCCAGTTCGGCAGCGGTGCGGCTGTCGTAGTCGGCGGAGAAGCCACAGCGTGGAGCCGTGCAGACGGCAGCGTGCTTTTCGCGGCCGCGGCCGTCGTAGTACGTGCCGACCTGCACGGGACCGATGCGGACGACGCGACGGAAGCGGGGGTTTGCGGGCATCAGGGCAGCTCCTTCGGTTCGTCGTGGTTCTCGCCGGTGAAGTCGGCGACGTGGTTGAGCAGCCATCGCCGGATCTCGTCGCCCTCGTACTCGTCGGCGGTGAGGATCACGGGTTCGGCGATGAGCATTGCTTCGGTGAGGCGGTTCTGGCGGGTCAGCTCGGCAGCCCGGTTGAGGGCGCGGAGCGTGGAGGGACGCATGTGCGGAAGTGCTCCAGAGTTCAGGTGAGTTGGGTGGCGATGGCTTCGGCGAGCGGCAGCGGTACGCCGAGCCGGGCGCGGAGGGTCGGGGTGTCGATAGGGGTTCCGGTACGGGCGCGGTGGTCGTCGGCGACCTTGCGGGCATGGGCGACCAGGGCGGGCGGGACGGGGGTGGCAGGCTGCGGCGACGTCGCGGAGCCCGCTTCGACGGCGGGCGGTTCGGACACCGGGACCGAGACCGCTTCGGGTTCTTCGATCGCGCCGTGGGCGAGGAGCGTCCCGCCGAGGAAGGCGACCGCGGGCCATCCGGCGACGAGGATGCGCAGCCAGGCCGGTACGGCGCCCAGGTCGAGCAGGCCTGCCGTGGCGACGTTGGCGCCGAGCGAGGCGGTCAGCGCGACGAGGAACCAGCACCATCCGGCCGCTTTCGATCCGCCGGAGCGCAGTCGCCGCCAGGCCGCCACCAAGAGCAGGTCGACGGAGACCGGATAGGCCCACGCCTTCCAGCCGTCCTGTCCGGCAGCGGCGGCCAGATCATGAAGGTGGGCAAAGGAGAGCGCGGCGGCGATCAGGGCTTGGACGAGTACGGCGTCCAGGCGGACGGGCAGCCGTGTCACGGTCCCTCGTCCCCGTCCGTCTCGTCGGGCAGGGCGGCGGCGTAGGCCTCCAGGGCCGTGACGTAGTCGGCGCAGGCGGCCGACAGCTCACGGGCGAACGCCAGGTGTTCGACGATGGGCACCCGGCCGAAGGCCGACACGGCCAGGGAGTGATTCTCACCGTCGAGGGTGAGGATCGGGGTACGGGTCGTGCCGTACCGGCTGAGGCGGACGGTGGTGTTGCGGTCCGCGTAGAAGGCCATGGATGCGGTCATGAGCGTTCTTCTCCGATTCGGGCATGGCGGGGGTAGGGACATGGCGCGGGACGGCCGCGCCAGCCGGTGCTTCGGGGTGGGGCTACTCGGTGACGGGGCGGGGAGCGGTCGCTGCCCCGGAGGCCGCTACGGGCGCGGGCGGGACGTACGGCCGGAAAGGAGCGAGCGCGGCTACGTCCGGGGCGAGGTGTGCCGACTCACGGCAGACGGCGGCAGCCTCGGCGAGGGACAGGTACGGGGTGCGGATGCGGGACCAGCCGCCCGAGGTGTCGCCGGCGGCGGCGAGGCCCGGCAGTTCGGGGGCGATGGAGCAGGCCGCGTAGACCGCTTCGGGCGCGATGTCGCCGAGGGCCATTTTGGCGGAGGCTTCGTCGTTGACGCGGTGGCAGACGCGGCCGGTCAGCTGGGCCCGGAGCATGGTCGCGCCCTTGCCGAGTTCGGCGCCGAAGCGCTGTCCGCAGACTTCGAGGTAGATGCCGGCCGCGCGGCCGAGCTGGGCGAGCCGGATGAGGTGGGTGACCATCTCGTCCCGACGCTCCTCGTCCTTACGCGTGGCCACCAGGAAGAGTTCCGCCACCTCGTCCACAAACAGCACGATGGGAGAGGGGCGTTCGTTCTCCGGCAGGCCCCAGACGTCCGAGGTGATCTCCTCGTCCGGAGTGGTGGGCGCGATGCCCTGCCGTGCCTTGATCAGGTCGTATCGGTCCTCCATTTCCTTGACCAGGACGGGCAGCAGTTCGGCCGCTTCGTCCGGATCGGTCGCCAGCGCGGAGAGCCGTGAGGCGAACGGCGCCAGCTCGACGCCGCGCTTGCAGTCGATACCGACCAGGGCGACGGGCTGAACCGCGAGGCCGGTGATGAGGTGTCGCAGGTACATGGACTTGCCGGACAGCGTGGCGCCGAGAACGAGTTCATGCGGTACGGCGCGGTAGTCGCGGACAAACGCGGTCGCGTCCTCCCGCAGCGCCACCGGCACCCGCAGAAGCCCACCGTCGACACGGCGCGGCATCCGCACCTTGCGTAAGACGTCGTAGCCGACGAGCCGCAGTTCGACCACACCGGGCTTGACGTCCCGCAGGTACACGGCGTGAACACCCCAGGCATGCCGCAGCCGTTCGGCCGAAGCGGCCACGTCCGCCGGTTCCTGCCCGGGGGCGAGCCGCAGCCGTACCCGGAAGCCGGTCGAGCTGGGCCGGATCACTCCGCGACGCGGGGGAACCGGCCGGACCTCCCGTCGGGTGGTGGCGCGGACGGCCAGAGCCCGCCAGCGGGAAGGCTCGACGGTCAGCCCGCACGCGTCCATGGTCGAGGAGTACGAGGCCAGCAGTCGGCCCACCGAGAGCGGCAGCCCGACCGTGGACCAGTACGCCGCCGGGTGGGCGTGCCGGGCGTAGGCCGCGCCGCCTATCACGGCGAGCGGTCCGCCCAGCTCGGCCAACGTCACCAGGTCGGTCACGTCGATCAGCCCGCCTGAGCCATCTGGAACGCGCCCGGCATGACGGCCGTGGCGCGGTAGGCGATGCCATGCCGCTCCCGCCCGTTGAACACGCTCTGCCAGGGCCGGGCGACGAGCCCAGGCAGCGAGACCGGGGCACCGACGGTGAGCCCGTCCGTGACACCGCTCTCGGGAATGGTGACCTGGATCAGCGACGACTCACCCTCGTCGATGTAGACGACGCCGACGGTCATCAGCGCCTCACCGCTCACGGCGTCCTTGGCGATCTCACCGGTCTGCCGGTCACGCACCTTCGGCGCCGGCGCTTCGGTGAGGAGGATCGTCGCGGTCGAGGCGTCTACTCGGATCACACGCACAGAGATTTCTCCTTCTGAGTCGGTCCACCCGCCACCTGACAGGTTGACTTAGCAAGTCCGAAGTTAGAGATGCCAAGTTGACTTGTCAAGCTCGATTGGAGGGGAACTGGGCCCAGACAGGGCTCAGTTCAGGCGGTAGGTGTCTTCCAGTTCCTGCCGATCGGCAGGAAGCAGCACGTCAGAGACTTGCAGCGCCCGACCGGAGGCATCCAGCGCGACGACCAGGACGCTGAGAACTGGTACGCCGTCGGGAAGGTCGAGCAGCTCAGCCTCACCACGCTCCGGCACCCGAGCCGAGACGCGCTCAGTCACATGGTCGAAGCGCACCTTCTTCCTCGACTCGAGATGGGCCCGAGTGCCACCGCTCAAGGGGGCGGCACTCTCCAACTCGGTGCCCTCGACCAGGCCAGCAGGGAAGTACGACGAGACCAGTTCCACGGGTTCGCCGTCCTCCATGACGAGGAACCGGCGTACGAGAACCTTGGTGCGCTTCGGCAGCCCCAGAACGGAGGCGACGCGCGCCGGCGCAGGAACCTGACCAACCTCTACCAGCCGCCCCGGACTCTGCGCTTCGTCACGCGCGAGTGCTTCACTTCCCCGGCGGTCCTTGTGCTCAACGACGGCCGGGCGCCCGCGCACGATGGTGCCGTACCCCTGCCGGGACTCCAGCCAGCCGTCACGCTTCAACAGCTCCAGCGCCCGGACGACGGTCGGGCGGGACATCCCGAAGGCCTGAACCAGTTGGTTCTCACTGGGCACGCGGCCACCGGGCGGATACGTGCCGTCCTCGATGCGCTGCTGGATGGTCTGGGCGAGGCGTACGTACTTCGGTGGTTCCACTTCATACGCCATGAATGCCGCCGCCCGTCGAGACTGGCCAAGTCAACTGGTCAACCAGACTAGCGCTACACGCATCTATAGATGCGTTAGGGTGGGGCAATTTTTCAGGCAGGCCAGGCATCGGCGACCACGAAGGAGACCACCGTCCCGCCGAAGCGGCTGGGCCCGGAGTGCCAAGAGTCGGCGATCGAATCGACCAGCAGAAGCCCGCGCCCATGCGCGTCGTTGGCATCGGGCCGCCGTAGCCGCACGTTCGCCGGGAAGCCGGGATTGTGCACCTCGACCCGCAGCGAAGTGCCGTCCCGGAACCACTCGACCCGCACCAGCCACGGATCATCAGCCTGCCCATAGCGGATCGCGTTGGTAACCAGTTCCGAGACCATCAGCACGCAGTCCTCTACCGAGCAGGCCGGGTTGTACGGGGCGATGAACTTCCGGAACCAGCGACGGGCCCGGGGAACGGACTCCGGGCCCGGATGCAACGTCATCGCCCCGAGCCGCGGTGAGCCCTCAGAGGGGTCGCGGTCGATCGTGTAAGCCGCCATTCGCGCTCACTCCTTGCCGCTGCCGTCGCAGTCGAGGCAGCGCCGCTTTGATGTGGCACGGGTGCGGTCGGCGGCAGAGGAGAGTGCCAGGGACGTGCGTGATCCAACGCGCTTCCAGCCACGTCCCCGGCAACTACGGCAAGGTAAATGCGCTCCCTGGTCCGGCCGCTGACTCGTCACGCCGTGCCCCCTTCCACTCAAGTGGCCTTAGCCACTTACTGGATAGCGGCATTAGCCACTCACGCTGCGCAAGCGGTTCTGCGAAGTGGCGCTCAGTCAGGTCAGTGGATACCCCTGTTCGAAGGCCCAACGGTTCGGCGGGTAGGTGGCTTCGGCGAACTCCAAGGGCCGGTCCTGGAGGTCGAAGACGACGTGATGCACGATCAGCGCCGCAGAACCACGCTCAAGCCGGAGGTCTGCCACCTCCTCGTCCGTCGCCTGCCGGGCGCACATGCGGTCCTCCGCATAACTCCCCTGCCGCCCCGTCATGTTCTCGACGTACATCAGGGTGCCTTCCTGGATCCGCTCCGGCTCCAGGAGCTTGGGCGCCCGCTGCCCCACGTCCGGGGCGAACCACGAAGTCGACAGCGTGATCGGCCCGTCCTGGTTGTTGGTCACCCGCCGGCGATGCACGGCCCGGCGGTCCTTCAGCAGCCCCAGGGCCTCAGCGACATGGTCCGGTGCGTCCAGCCACCCGGCCGAGGTGATCACCGCGTACTCACCGGCCGTGTAGATCTTCCCGGTCTGCCGAGCCCGCCCGTACAACTCCCGTGCCCGTCGGTTCACTTCCAGGCTTCGTACGTACGTCCCGGATCCCTGCCGCTTCTCGACGAGCCCTTGATGACTCAGCGCCTCCAACGACCGGGCAGCCGTCGGCCTGGACACCTTCCAGTCAGCCGCCAGTTGCCGCTCCGAGGGAACCTCGTCTCCGGGCCGCAGGTCACCTCGAAGGATCTGATCGCGGATGAAGTGCGCGATCTGGAGATACTTCGGCTGAGCCTCCTCGATCTGGGGCATGTGCCCTCCTTGCTCATTGAGCCCTGGCCATGTGGTGGGGAAGCCCACTACCCAGCTGGAGCCTGCTTATAGACGTACAGTGGCTATAGCCTCTAGCCACTATAGAGTGAGTGGTCAAGGGCCGACCCCGTAGTGTGTAGACCATGACGCGGTTGATCGTCGCAGCAGGAGGAGGGGGTGACGCCGTCGCCGCCGCAATGCTTCACGCGGCCCTGTACGACGGCGACGACCAGGCGGTGATCCTCACTTACGCATGGGATCGCTTGCTCATCGACCCGATTCCGGGCCCCCGAGGAGCCGACGATTTCAGCGGTCTCGAACCACTCACCCCAGCGGTCTGGAAGGTACCGGCGGCGGCCCGCCCCATCGCGCCGGCTGGTTCGACGCTTCCCCGACTCGCGACAGAACTCCCACACGCGTTCGCGTTGATCGACCCGAGCCGGGGCGCCGAGGGCGTCACGCACCAGGTCGAAGAACTCATTACCCGCCTACGGCCGACCACGATCGACCTCCTGGACGTGGGCGGTGACGTGCTGGCCCGAGGCGACGAGCCGACCCTGAAGAGCCCACTCGCCGATTCCCTGACCCTGGCAGCGTGCGCCCAAGTGAACGCGTCCGTCCGACTGTTGGTGGCAGGACCCGGCCTGGACGGCGAGCTGTCGCACGACGACCTGCGAGGTGTACTGGGTCCCCTAATCCACACCTTCACGGCGAAGGACGCGGAACCGGTCAGCTCGATCCTGGAGTGGCACCCCTCCGAAGCGACCGGCATGCTCGCGGCGACGGCCCGAGGAGTACGCGGTACCTGTGAGGTCCGGGACGCCGGCCTTCCTATTCCCCTCACCGACGAGAGCCCGACAGTCCACGAGGTCGACCTGGACGACGCGCTCAACCGCAACGAGTTGGCCCGCGCCATCTTGGCGACAGCTTCCCTGGACGAGGTAGAGGGGTTCAGCCGCGAGATCTGCGGCTTCTCGGAAATCGACTACGAGCGCAACAAGGCGCTGTGGCTCAAGGAGCAGCAGCCGGTGAAGCTCGACCCCGACACCGTGCTGACCCAGCTCGGCCAGTTCGAGGCGGAGGCCCGAGGCCGCGGAGTCACCCACACGACGTTCCGCCACCTCACCGAGGCCCTGAACCTCGACGGCTCACAGCGCGATGACCTGCGCCGATTGCTCATCAACAGCCGACCGGAGCAGTACGCGCCACCGCTCTGGCACATCCCAGCCGCATCCTGAGTAACAACCTTCTTTACGGGTTCAAGGCGGCTCGCCTACGGCGGGCCGCGCGCGCTGGCGGCCACGGGCCGCCGCCGCTCCTTGTCTCCGCCACCGCTCCGCGGCCCGCGCCCACTCAGCGCGCAACACCACCAAGGCGGGCAACCCGACCAATGATCCTCGCCAGGCTCTGCAAATGACTGGATGGGCGCTGCCTAAGCGGCGATCGCACTGCCCATCCGGCCACCGGGCGAGCCGACCACAGACGGAGCTTATGCATCAGGTAGCTGCGCCGACGCCTAGGCCGAATAGGCGACGAGACCCGTAACGGAACGAAGAAGCGTGGCTGAGGTCAGTGGTGGGTTGCTGGAAGCACA
>NZ_JBEYFC010000291.1:0-11238 GCF_040634175.1 Streptomyces sp. NPDC007162 | reverse complement strand
ATGATCGTAACGGTGACGACCGGTGCGAGCAGGACGGTGGAGCAGAAACGAAAGCTCGCGGAGTTGGTCACCCGATACGCCGTAGAAAAGGTTGGCGTCAGCCAGGACGATGTCACCCTGATGATGTATGCCATCCCCTTGGAGAGCATGAGCTTCGGCGGTGGAAAGCTGGTCTCTGACATCGACCTCTCTATGCCTTGGGTAAACAAGTAAGAAGGATGAAGCTGCCCTGTTCTTTGGATCGGGGCAGTGGAAATGACTTGAATTGGAGACCCGCCATGTCCCGACAGCAGCGCCAAGCCCTCGACGCCCTGCTCCGCTCCGGCCCGCGCCTCGACACGCAGCCCGCCCCCGCCGAGCTGCGCACCTCGTTCGCCGCGGCCGTGACCCGGCCGGCACCGGAAGGCGTCACCACCCGCAGGACCGTCCTGGGCGGGCGGCCCGCCCCCGCCGAGCTGCGCACCTCGTTCGCCGCGGCCGTGACCCGGCCGGCACCGGAAGGCGTCACCACCCGCAGGACCGTCCTGGGCGGGCGGCCCGCCCTGAGCCTGGAGCCGGCCGGAGCGGCAGACCGCGGACGGCTCCTCTACCTCCACGGCGGCGGCTACGTCGCCGGCTCCCCGGACACCCACACCGGCCTCGCCGGTGAACTCGCCGCCCGCGCCGGACTGCGAGCGACATCGGTGGACTACCGGCTGGCTCCCGAGCACCCCTTCCCCGCGGCGGTCGACGACGGACTCGCCGCCTACCGCGACCTGCTGGCGACCGGAGCCGATCCACGAGAGATCGTCGTGGCAGGTGACTCGGCCGGCGGTGGCCTGAGCATCGCCACCCTGCTCGCCGCCCGCGAGGCCGGGCTGCCGCAGCCGGCCGCCGTGGTGGTCTTCTCCCCGTGGGTCGACCTCACCCTCTCCGGAGAGAGCATGCGCACCAAGGAAGACGCCGACCCGATCGTCACCGCGGCCGGTATGCGCGCGTTCGCGGATCTCTACATCGGCTCCGGCAACCGCAACCACCCCCTGGCGAGCCCGGTGTTCGCCGACCTCGCCGGCCTGCCCCCGATACTCGTACAGGTCGGCGCGAACGAGGTGCTCCTCGACGATGCGGTACGTCTGGCTGCCCGCGCGGGCGCGGCCCAGGTCGAGGCCACGCTGGAGATCGGGCCGGGCCTCCCGCACGTCTACCAGACGGAGCACGGGCGTCTCGACGAGGCGGACGCCGCACTCGACCGTGCCGCCCGCTTCCTCGTCAGCCACCTCGGCGCCCTGGCCGACGCCGGTCAGGTACCGGGGCACTGAGCAGATGCGCTCCCAACCTCTGGTGGACGGCCACAGGCCAATTGCAGGCTGCTCACATAACTCACGGTGCTCAGACCGGTATTGCGAGCATCCCTGGTCCGCGTTCAGCAGGACGGGCACCAACGGATCCATCCACGTACACCGATGCCACGACAACGGTCCGATCGTGGAGCTTGCCGGTCAAGTGGGCTGGTGTGCGTGGGCTCCGGGGTGCTCATGCTGGTCGGGGGCGGATGACTCCCGGCAAGGTCATCGGCCAGCGGGCGACTTCGCGGTTCGTCAGCACCAGCAGGGCCCTCAGGCGGTGATCTCCGAGGCGCGTCCGGACCTGGCCGCCGAGGCCCACAGCAGGCGGCCGTTGTCGTCGGTGAGTGCGATCACGAGCAGGCCCTGGCATTTGTACTTCCCGGAGTAGTTCTTCCGGTTCTCGCCCCCGGTGCGCCGCCGGGTGCGTATCAGCGAGCCGTCCAGCAGGACGATCCCACCACCCTTTCGGGCGATCTTCTTTAAGGCGCGGTCCAGGCGCGCGGCGCGGGCGGCCAGCAGGCTGACGACCTCGGGCACCCAGCGGGTGACGGTGGTGCGGTGCACCCCGTTCCCGCCGGCCAGATCGCCGGGCCGCTGGTCACAGCGCAGCACCGCGAGCACGATCCCCGCGATCTTCCCCGCGGGCAGGGCCCGCCACGGTGAGCCGATCTTCTTCAGATGGCCGCGGATCAGGGTGGCGAGGTAGTTCAGGGTGGCGCTCGACAGCGGCAGACGGGCGGTGAAGACAAGGTCGTCAGGGCCCTCGGCGTGAGGGTTATTTTTCTTCACACCAAACTCAACTGCCGCCGGGGGCCCGCCGGTTACGCCCCGACCGTCCTCGTCCCGGCGCGGGTTACCGGCGTGCGGCGAACCGTCCGTCGGGCCGCTTGTGCAGTCAGCCACGGTCGGCGAGCTTGGTCATCTTCGCCCGCAGCGGCTCCAGCTTCCCGCGCACCGCCACCTCCAGTCCCAGTTCCTCGCCCACCGTCCTGACCTGCACCGGACCATCAGCGACCCCGACGATCGCCAGGATCTTGCGGTAGTCACCGGGCAGCGCGGTCTCGTCCGGGTCATCACCGCGGTGCGGGATCAGCAGCACCACACGCCCCGCCACCTGCGCTTTCACTGGAGCCACTGCGGCGGCCTCCGCCTCACCCCGATCCTGTTCGGCCAGCCGGTGCAGCGCCCGCTCGGCGATCACCAACTCCTCCCGCTCCGCCTGAACTTCCTCAAGCCGCTTGGACAGTTCTCGGCGAGCGCGTCCAGCTCGCTCCGGCGCGCCGTGATCCGCTCCAGCGGCGTCGGCAAGGCCGGCCGCCAGCTGCTGCCGTGCGGCGCGCTGGGCCTGGGGGTTGCCACCGAGCGAGCGGAACGACTCGAGAAAGCCGGGCGGTAGATGCGTTCCGGCCAGGGGGACGGGGGTAAGGAGGACCAGCCCCAGGGCGCGGGTGGGATGTCGTGCGGCTACGAGTTCGGCGATGGGGGCCGCAATGCTCTGGCCGACGACGACGAAGGGACCGTCCAGCGCGGAGACTGTGCCGTCGATGTCGTCGACCAGATACTCAAGGGTGAACGGGCCGGACTCGTCCAGCCGGTCGCCGCAGCCAGGCAGGTCGAGCGGTAGGTATTCGACCTGTTGTCATGTGCCCGGAGTTCAGAGATCAGACCGTCCCAGACGTGCCGGTCGTCAAGGAATCCGTGCAACAGCACCAGGCTGACGCTGTGGTCTTCGCGAGCGCGGGTCATCTCGTGCCCTCCCGGCATTCGTCGGCGCCAGCAGGTCGCCGCAGCGCGGCTCGATGCCTTGGTGGATGAAAGAAGTTCGCGGTGGCGCTTACGTCTCGCACGCTGCGCGGTGCGGCCGCCAGCGGCCGTGGAAGTCCAGGACCGGCCGGGGCTTGCCCGCCCGCAGCGCGGCGGCGGACTCCAGGCCGGCGCGGACGTCCTGTGTCGCGAACAGTGGTACGGACAGGTCGAAGAGATCCCGGTCCGCCGAGGGGGTCCCGCCGAGGGTCCAGCTGTGCAGCAGCGCCTTGTGCGCGGCGTGGGCCAGGGTGGGACCGCAGGCCACTCGGCGGGCGAAGTTCCCGGCATGGCTCAGGAGTTCGTCGTCCGGGACGAGGCGGTTGATGACACTAGTGTCGGCCATGACCTGCGCGGGCACCTGCTCCGAGGTGAGGGCCCACCCAAAGGCGCGGGCGCGGCCGACGCGTTCGGCGACGCGGTAGATCCCCCCCGAGGAGAGTGGTGATCCCCAGGGTCTGCTCGGGGTGCCCGAAGCGTGCGCTCTGCCCCGCGAAGACCACGTCGGCACGCAGCGCGAGTTCGACGCCGCCACCGAAGCAGAGCCCCCTGGACTGCGGCGATGACGGGTACGGGGAGCTGCTCGAAGCGGTTGTACACGTCGAGGTAGCGGTCGAACGTCGCCCCCAGTTCCCGCGCCGTCATGCCTCGCCATGCGGTGAAGGCTCCGCCGAAGCTGAAGTCGGGGCCTTCCGCGCGAAGGAGCACGGCGCGGGCCCCTCGCTGCGCCCAATGTCGGCAACCGCCTCGCCGAGCTCGTCGATCAGTTGCGCGGTCAGGCGGTTCTGCGGCGGATGGGCGAGGACGATCTCGGCGATCGCGGCCTCGTCCTCCTTGCCGGGCAGGTGTAGGTCAGGTGCGGCATGGCCGGTCAGTTCTCCTTCGTGAGGTGATCGCGGAACCAGGCCACGGCCGCCCTGGACGCCGTATCGAACTGTGCGATGTAGGGATCGAAATGGCCGCCGGGGATCAGTTCGAGCCGCTTGGGCTCGAGTGCCTTCTCGTACGCCGCCAGAGCCAGGTCGGTGACGGTGACGGTGTCGCCGGTGGCGACCACCATCAGCAGGGGGGTGGGAGAGACGCGCGCGATCCAGGTGCCGGGCTCGTACATGCGGGCAGCGCGGGTGGAGCGGACCGTCACCTCGTTCTTCCACAGTCCTTCAGGGACGGGCTGCAGATAGAAGTCGATCGCTTCCTGCGTGCGGTAGGACGCCGGCACCGACGGGTCGGCACTCACCAGGGCCTGGCGGCGCGGAGGTTCGCCCCGCAGACGGCCTCGTTCGTCCTCGTTGAACGCCTCCTCCAAGGCGGTGGTCGCCTCCGGTGGGATGCGGCGCAGCCCCTGCTCGTAGCCGCTGATGGTCGGCACCTGCGAGACAACCGCCTTCAGGCGCCGGTCGGTGGCGCCCAGGACGATCGCATGCCCGCCCGCGTAGCTCGTGCCCCACAGGCCGATCCGGTCGGAGTCCACTTCGTCACGGCTCTCCAAGTAGGTGATCGCTCGCCGCCAGTCGGCGATCTGCTGCCAGGGGTCGATGTCCTGGCGGGGCTCACCGTCGCTGGCACCGAACCCGCGGTGGTCGTGGACCAGGACCGCGAACCCTTCCTCGGCGAAGACCTCCGCGAAGGGCTCGATGCCGTGCTTGGTCGTACCGCCGTAGCCGTGGGCCATCGTGATCGCCGGGTGAGGCCCCGGGGTCTCGGGCAGGTACAGCGTGCCGCGCAGCGTCACCGCACCCTCGGCCGGGAAGGAGACTCGTTCTCGCAGGGTCATGAAGGGACACTCCTGGGCAGCGATTGCGTACGATAAATGAAAGAGAGTTTCCACGCGTCCCTGAAACGCGAGACCCTCCAGGGCGCCCGCCACTACGGCGACGCCGGCACCTGTCGCAGAACCGTTTTCGCCTGGCTGGCACGCTACAACACACGCCGCCGACACTCGGCCAGCGGCCACCACAGCCTCAACGAATACGAACGCCGACAGTGGTCTCGTCGAAGCCTCGTTTTCGCCCCATGACCTCACCATACCTCATTGTGGTCCAGGTGGACCACAATGGTCGGCAATCCGACCCCCGTTCCGGCACGGGCACATCGCCTGACACTCTTCCACTTGTTGACCGATTGGACCACTTTATGCTCCCATTGTGGTCCAGGCAGTCAACAAAGCCGTGTCAGTCGGCAAACCTATGGAGGACTGATGACTCAGAGCCGAACGAAGACGGAGACGGAGCGGAACAAGGCCGCCGTCGTCGAATTCCTGACGACCGCGTTCAACGCGAAGGACTTCACCGCGCTGGACCGGCACCTGCACCCCGACTACTTCCAGCACAGCCCGACCATCCCGCCGGCCAGGGCCGGGCTGCGCAACTTCATCGCGGACCTGCCCGACGCCACCCGGTACGAGCCGGGAGCGGTCATCGCCGAGGGAGACCTGGTCATGATCCACGGCAGGTACTCCGGCCACGCCGAGACACCCCTCATGGCGGTCGACATCTTCCGCTTCGAGGAGGGCCTGGTGGTGGAGCACTGGGACGTCCTGCAGGACGAAGTGCCCGCGAAGGACACGGTGGCGGGCAACCACATGTTCACCAACCCGCAGGCCGGCCGGGCCTGAGGCACCGGACCGGCGAGGCGGGCGGCACGCGCCGCGCGGCCCATGCCGGCCAGGGGCTCGACCGCACTTCCCGTTCCAGGGCTGAGGCCCGACCGACACCTGATGCACGCGAGAGAGACAAAGGACAAGGACGATGACAACCGACACGCAGACCCCGCGGACCGTGGCAAAGAAGTTCGTGGAGCGCCTCGCAAAGCATGACCCCGACGGCATCCAGGAACTGTTCGCCGAGGAGATCGACTGGCACGTCCCCGGCAGCGACGCGCTGCCCTGGACCGGGCGCCGTACCCGCCGGGAGGAGGTCGCACCGTACTTCACCACGATGTGGTCGCACTTCGCGCACGACAAGAGCAAGGCCGCGCTGGAGCGCATCATCGTCGACGGTGGTGACGTGGCGCTGCTGGCGGCCTTCACACATACCGTCGCGACCAACGGCAAGGAGTTCAGCACACCGACGGCCATACACCTGACGGTCGAGGACGGCCGGATCGTTCGCCTGCACCAGTACGAGGACACCCTGACCGTCGCCGAGGCGTTCAACGCCAGCTGAGCAAAAAGTACTCAAGGGCCCCGCGGCCCGGATCCCGCGCGGCCCGACATGCACATCCGAAGGAGCAAGTAACGTGACCACCCCTGTCGTCTCCATCGCCTACCACTCCGGCTACGGCCACACCGCCGTCCTCGCCGAGGCCGTCCGCGATGGGGTGACCAACGCCGGCGCCACCGCCCACCTGATCAACGTCGAGGAGATCACCGAGAAGCAGTGGAACCTGCTCGACGCCTCGGACGCGATCATCTTCGGCTCGCCCACCTACATGGGCACCGCCTCCGCCGTCTTCCACGCCTTCGCCGAGGCCAGCTCCAAGCGCTGGTTCAACCAGGTGTGGAAGGACAAGATCGCCGCAGGTTTCACCAACGCCGCGGGCAAGAGCGGCGACAAGCTCAACACCCTGCAGTACTTCACCGTGCTCGCCGCGCAGCACCACATGCACTGGGTCGGCCTCGGCCTGATGCCCGGCTGGAACGCCTCCACGGCGTCCGAGAACGACCTCAACCGCCTCGGCTTCTTTCTCGGCGCCGGCGCCCAGAGCAACATGGACCAGGGAGTCGAGGGCGTACACAAGGCCGACATAGCCACCGCCGCCGAGCTCGGCAAGCGCGTCGCCGAGGTCGCCCGCGTCTACGCCGCAGGCCGCACCGCCCTCGCCGCTTGAGCGACCGACGCCGGGGCGGATGCGCGGCCCGGACGACGAGCTGGTGCTCGACGAAGCGCACCGGCAACTGCTCCGGACCGGGCAGCAGCACCGCAGACTCGCGATCAGCGACGCGCAGCGACGCCATCATGAGGCGGTCACCGGCCGTGGGAACATCGGTACAGCGGTTGTTGGTGAGATTGATCTTGAAGTTGGAGGACCCCGGCGAGATGTGTTCGCCGGGGGCCTCCGCCTTCAAGTGGTCGGCCAGCGGCAGAGGCGCCAGCGGGTGAAGACCGGCCCTCGCATGACTGCGCGCGCCGGAGTCCGTGAGACGACGCCTGGTCTGCCGTATCGGGCGCCGTGGCGCATCGCTGCTGCTGCTCGGCTCCCTCGTCGGCCTGTACGGGGCCGGGCATCTCGCCGACCCGCTGCCAGACACCCGCGGCGTACGCCTGATACTGGCCCTGGCGCCGATGGCGTTGTGGTCCTCGACGTGGATCGCGGCCGGGCTCATCGCCGTGGCGTGCGCGTTGCGCCGCGACAACGACTGGCCCGGGTTCGCCGCCCTCACTGCGGTCACCATGCCGTGGACCGTGTCTTTCCTGGCCAGCTGGATCCCGCTGAACGACAACCCGCGCGGCTGGATCACCGCCATCGTGTTCGCCGCGTTCGCCGCGCTGCCCGTCGTCCTCGTCGGCTGGGACGAACCGCCTGGCAGGGGGACGCTGTGAGTGACGCACTTCAGGCGACGGCCACCGTGGGCGCGGCGTTCATCACCGCCACGGCGACGGTCACCACGGTGGTCATCGGCCGCCGGCGGCCCCGCACGGTCAGTGCCCGCGAGGACTTCACCGCCGTCCCATCAAGGCGTGGAACGATCGGAGAATCCGCACGCCCGGTTCGATAGTGATCACGAACGGTGGCATGATCAGTCACCAGCCGGCCGCGCCAGGATCTCCTTCGGCCTCACAGGCATAACCGCGCTGGTGGGGCGCCTGCGCCTTCGACAGGTCCGCGTCGGTGGCGACCACGGCGAGCGTGGTGTCCAGCGAGGGCGGCGCGTTCTTCGCCGCGATCGCGGCCAGCCGCAGACGCGCGACCCGGTGGACGTCCTGCGCCGGACAGCTCACCCGCCCCTGCGACAACTCCCCGTACAGCGCCCCGGTCCCGGGTTCCACGGCCGACCCCGCCGCGTTGGCCACCACCAGTGCGGCCACCGTGACCCCCGAGTCGAGCACCGTGCTCGCGGTGCCGATCCCGCCCTTGACCAGCCCCGCGGTGGCTCCCGTACCGGCGCCCACACGGCCCTCCGGCACTGCGGCGCCCGTCTCGCTCGCCGCGGCCGCCTCGACCGCGGCCCGTCCGGTGGCCGCGTTCGGCCTGGCCCGGAAGTCGCCGCCGCGGCCGAGGTCGAAGACACAGGCGGCGGGCACCACCGGCACGACATGCGCCGGATCCATCCCCACCCGCACCCCGCGTCTCTGTTCCTCCAGCCAGGCCATCACCCCGGACGCCGCGTCGAGCCCGTACGCGCTCCCGCCGGTCAGCACGATCGCCTCGACCTTCTGCACCAGGCTGCGCGGATCGAGCGCGTCGGTCTCCTTGGTGCCGGACCCGCCGCCGCGCACGTCCACCGTGGTGCCGGTGAGCCAACCGTCGCCGGTACGCGTCGCGTGCCCCACCCGCAGTCCCACGACATCTGTCAGAGCGTCAACTGTCATGGGGCCAGTCTCGTCCGGACCGGGCCGGTCAGGCGTCCGGCGCTCGCACCGCGGTCTCGCGCTCCCGGCCCGTCGTGCGCGCCGTCAGTGTCTCGCCGGTCACCACCGTCAGCGCGCAGACGAGACCGGCCGAGAGCACCGCCCACTCGCCCAGGAACATGCAGCAGCTCACCAGCAGCGCCGCGGTCGGCAGTACCAGCTGCTGGGCGATGCCGACCTTGAAGTAACGCGAGTGCAGTGCCCAGACGGTGAGCAGATACAGCGCCGTCGGCAGGGTCACGGCCGCCGACGCGGACAGCGTCGAGAGATGCGCCTTGCCCACGGACTGCTCGACCGCCACTTCCAGACCCGCACCGATCGCGGCCGCCGAGGCGAAGACGATGTAGTGGCCGTAACCCCACAGGAACGCCTGCCTGTTGGATCTCAGATGACCGTGGATCGGCACCACGAAGTAGATCCACCAGGCGGCGAAGATGATCAGCAGCCCGCCCGCGGCGATCGGCAGCAGTTCGCCCAGCGCGTCCTCCTCGTCGATGCCCGTCTTCACGGCGACCGTGGCCGCCGCGATGGTCTCGCCGAGCACGATGATCGTGAACAGGCCGTACCGCTCGGCGATGTGGCGGGGGTGCCAGGACGAGGGCTGGACCTTCTCCGCGTACGCCGGCACGCACATCTCGAGGACCGCCATCACCACGAACACCGCGACCAGGGTGTCCTTGGGCAGGACCACGAGGCCGATCCAGCCGATCTGGCACAGCACCACCCCGCCGGCGTACCGCAGGGCCATCCTGCGCTCCCTGCCCTGACTCGACCGGGCCACGCGCAACCATTGGGACACCAAGGCGAGCCGCATGATCACATAGCCCACCACCCCCGCCCGGTACTCGTGGTCCTCGAACGCCCGGGAGACCCCGGCCGCGAGCACCAGCACACCGGCGATCTGGATCAGCGTGACGACCCGGAAGAGCACGTCGTCGTTGTCGTAGGCCGAGGCGAACCACGTGAAGTTCATCCACGCCCACCAGATGGCGAAGAACACCAGCGCGTAGTAGAGGATCCCCTCGCCTGCATGCCCCTCGGCGACCGCGTGCACCAACTCGATGCCCGCCTGGGCGATGGCCACGACGAAGCACAGGTCGAAGAAGAGCTCCAGCTGAGTGGCGGATCGGTGTACCTCACCGCGGTCACGGGCAGTGAGCCTGCGCAGCGGGCTGAGGTGCGCGGGCGATCGGGGGGAGTCCGGCGCGGGAGTGGAACTTGGCGTCATGAAGTCAAGCACAGCAGATGAGGCACTTGATCTCTTGACCAGCGTGGTTTTTGTTGGTGGGAACCTGACACCACTTGTCGCTCAGGGCCGAGAACACCTGGTTTCGCCGGAGGGCGATGTCTGTGAGAGGGCGGTATGAGACCTGATGCTCGATTCTTCGTTTCGTGCGGGACGAGCGGGCAGGTCGTGGCGACTTCGGTCGACTACGGCCGGGGCTGAGTGAACAAGCCTGGCTCGGTCTCGGCCAGGATCCCGCGACCGGCCGGCCAGCCGCTTGAGCTTGAGGCGGACGTTGTTGATGTTGTTGGGCGCGACCGCCAGGTCCATCGCTTCGCACACCTGCCGCGCACGCAGCGGCTGGTCGGCCGCGGTGAACACCGCCATGATCTGCTCGTAGGCCGGATGGTCCGGCAGTTTCGGTGCCGGCGACGCGGGCGGTTGCGGGTCGGGCAGCCCCAGCAGTGTCTTGCGGGTGATCCGGACTTCTTCGGCGGCCCGGCCGAGTTCGTCGAGCTCTGTGGTCGGCCGCGTGATCTGTTCTCGCGTGGTCTCGGCCTGCGCGGTGATCTCGCGTTCCCGCTCCTCCAGCCGTGCCAGCACCGCGCCGAGCGTCAGTTCCCAGCCGGTCATGCGGTGCGCCAGGCCGGCGCGGTCGCCGCGGTCAGCCGACGCAGTATCACCGCGGTCATCGCCCAGTCCACCCGCGACTCCGAACTGCGGGGCAGATGCTCGTAGTCGCGCACCAGCCTGCGGTGCAGCATCAAGATCCCATACGCGCGTTCCACGACCCACCGCTTGGCCTGGGGAACGAACCCGCTCTGCGCGGGATTGCGCTCCACGACCTCCACCTCGATGCCCACCTTCTCCCCGTGCGCGACGACGGCGTTCTTGAAACCCTGGTCGACCAGGGCCTTCTGCACGGTGTCGGTGTCGTCGGCGACCTTGTTCAGCAGCGCGATGCCGACGGCGTTCTCGTGCGCAGACGCGGCCGCCACGACTACCGCGATCACCAGCCCCAGAACGTCAACGGCCAGGCCGCGCTTGCGGCCCGGTACTTTTTTTGCCGCATCGCGCCCCGTCGACTCGGCGGTCACTCCGGCCGCCGCGTGCACGCTCTGGGTGTCGAGCACCACCAGACTCGGGTCCGCCTTCCGACGCGCCATTTCCCGCACCTGCCAGCGCAGCAGGTCGTGAATGGTCTGGTCGATGCCGTCGTCACGCCAGGTGTAGAAGTAGTACTTCACTGCGCCGGGTGACGACGATCCCGAGGACCACCTCGCCGTCGTCCACTCGCACCCGCGCTGGGTCGTCT
>NZ_JBEYFC010000290.1:0-11248 GCF_040634175.1 Streptomyces sp. NPDC007162 | reverse complement strand
TGTCAGACGGTCGCCAGGATAATGCGGAAATCTGTACGCCGTGCGGGATCCGACGTCGTCGCCGGCCGGTCCGCGCCCTCTCGCGGGGTACGCGTGCCGGGCGGCGCTGTCAGATGTCCTCGACGATCCGGCCGTCACGGAGTTCGAGCACGCGGTCGGCCAGCTTGAGGAGTTGGGTGTCGTGGGTGGCGACGAGAGCGGTGACGGCTTCGCTGCGGACGACGGCGCGCAGCAGGATCATCACGGTGAGGCCGGTGTCGGCGTCGAGTTGGCCGGTGGGTTCGTCGGCGATGATCAGGGCCGGGTTGTTGGCGAGCGCCCGGGCGATCGCGACCCGCTGCTGCTGGCCGCCGGACAGCTCGCCGGGCCGCTGGTCGGCGTGCTCGGAGAGACCGACGAGGGAGAGCAGAAGGCCGACGCGGGCCTCGCGGTCGCGGGCCGGGACCTTCCGCAGGCGCAGCGGAACCCCGATGTTCTCGGCAGCGGTCAGGATCGGGATGAGGCCGAAGGACTGGAACACGAAGCCGACGCGCTCGCGGCGCAGTGCCAGGAGCTCGTCGGCGCCGAGGCCTGCCAGGTCGGTGCCGTCCAGGACGACGCGGCCGCCGTCCGGCGTGTCCAGGCCGCCGACCAGGTTGAGCAGGGTGGTCTTGCCGGAGCCCGAACGACCTCTGAGAGCTACGAGTTCGCCGCGCGGCACGGTGAAGGAGACACCGCGCAGGGCATGGACGGCGGTGTTGCCGCTGCCGTAGGTACGGCGCAGGTCCTCGACCACCACCATCCCGCCGGCCGGCGTCCCGACGCCCGCCACGACGCTGTCACCGCTGGTCCGCTCGCGCACATTCCCTCCCCCGGCCGCCCGGTGTCGACCGGGACGGTCCTGCACCCGCACCGTACGGCATGCCGGACCGCCGCTGGAAGATCAGCCGAGGCACACGGTGCTTGCCGACAGGCCGTCGGCCGTCGACTGCCGTCACCCGTCAGCGAGTCGGGCCGGGTTCAGCCGAGACCACGATGGGCGGCCCACAACTCGCCGGCGCGGCCCGCGGCTTGAGCGACCAGGGTCGCCAGTTCGGGCCTGTCGGGCACGGGGAACGAGACGTATGCGCCCCGACCACCGGCGGCCGGTCGGCCATAGGCCTTCACGGCGACGTGGCCGTCCGGGAGAAGCCGGACGTTGAGCGTGGTCAGCGTGAACTCTTCACCGCGTCGGGTGTCCGTCCAGCGGAGCGCCTGCGGGACGGTGACATTGATCGCCAGTGCGCTCACTTCCACGTCGCTGCTCATGGACGGATGATTCCACACCTGGCGGGGCAGGCAGCCGGGTTCGGCCGACGGAGAGCACGGACCACGACCGCCGCCACGACCCGCGGTCCACGCGCCTACCTCGCCTGCGCGGTGAGCTCGCCGAGGCGTCCCGCAGCCGTCCGCCACGCGGCCGTCACCGCGTCGTGGGCCTTCGCGGTACACGCTGCCCGGTCACCGGTCAGGGTGATCGGCGCCCCCACGTGCACGTGCAGGGACGGACGGCGCAGGGGCGCGGTGACGAGCCCGGCGAGCTGCTTGCCTGCCGTGCCCGAGGCGATGCGCCGGGCTCCCGCCTGGCCGACGGGGACGACGGGGGCGCCGGTACGTTCGGCCAGCCGCGCCAGGCCGCCGCGGAAGGCGGCCGGCCCGGCTTCGGCGGCATCGGTGCGGAGCGGGAGACCGCCTTCGCCGTAGATGAGCACCATGCGCCCCTCCCCCAGGGCCGCCGCGGCGAGGTCGAGGCAGCGGGCGGCACGGCGGTCCTTGCGGTGCACCGGGATGTGGCCTTCGCGGGCGAGCGTGCGGCCCAGCAGGGGTATGCGCCACAGGCCGGCGGCCGCCATGACGGCCGGCTCGGCACCCAGGCGGCGCAGCGCGGCGAGAACGACGGCCGGATCGGCGAGAGACGTGTGGTTGGCGACGATGATGCTGCCCGGCGTGAGGGCGGTACCGGTGTCGGCGGTGACGGTGAGTCGACCGACGGCCGGCAGCAGGACGTCGGCGAGGCTGCTGAGCATGAGGGGTCTCCCGGTCTCCACGATGATGATCCACATCCTTCAGGACCGGAGGGCGCTGAGGCGTGCGCGCTCGTACTCAGCCACCCGGCGCCCGGTACTCAGCCCCGGCGGCACCGTACCCAGCAGCGTCGCCACCCGTCCCGGGACGCGAGCGGTGGGGAAGGCGCTGCACCGGCCGCGGTCCCCCGCGTCGGCGCGGGAGGCTGCCGGGCGTCGTCAGGCCGACATGTGCGGCTGTTGCGGGCTGAGGTAGTGGACGCCGGTCTGCCGCGCGTGAGCCGTGAGCAGCCCGAGGAGTTCCTCCGCCGCGGTCTTCAGGAGGCCGCCGTCATCGCCCGCCCGCAGGGTTTCCAGGACGAAGGCGACGTGGGTGGAGTCCTCGGTGACCCGGGTGCGGTGGGCGTCGCGGTGGTTCCAGTGCCGGGTCAGGACGCCGGCCGCGTCCGCGTAGATGATCTCGCCGGGCTTCGGGTTCTCCACGGTGCCGGGCTCGCCGAGCGGGGTGAACTCCTCGCTGCCGTCGGCGTACCTGATCTCGACGTCGCCGGTGACGTGGTCGAGGTCGAAGGCACCCGCGGGCAGGCCGTGGCGGGCGGAGACGGCGTTGTAGGAGTCGACGGCGGGGTTGATGCGCGGCAGTGCGCCCTTCTTGGCCATGCGCCGTCCGAGGGCGTCGACGCTGGGGCGGACGCGGCGCGGGTTGGTGCCGAAGGAGCGGTATGCGGTGTGCCATGCCTCGATGCGCGGGTCGGTGTCGTCCGCGGGGGCCCAGGTGCCGGCGGCGAGCCGCTGCTCGAGGTCGTCGAGCACGCCGACCGTGTCGGGCCAGGGTTCGTGGCCGCGCAGACCGGTGGCCGTGACCACGGCGATCAGGGTGTCGGGAAAGGCTTCGGCGACCGTGGGCACGATGCGGAAGATCGGCATGGGCGGGGCTCCGTTCGGCTCGGGGAAAGGGGAATTGGGGGCCGGTACGGTTCAGGGCTTCCAGCGGCCCGGGGCCGTTCAGGGCTGCCAGGGGCCGATGCGGTCCAGGCGGCGGCGCTGCTGCTGTGCGGTCGCCCCGTCGAGTCCCTGGCCGCGGGCGGTGAGGCGGTCGGCGACGGTGGCCCGGTGCTCGACGGGCTTGTGGTCGTCGTACTTGAACTTGGCCCGGACCTCGCTCACGTCCAGCACCAGGCCGCGGATGCCGGGCAGCATCCGCCCGTACGGGGCCTGCCCGGCCTCGACCGGGGCGTGGTCCCCGTCGGGCTGGAAGTGGGCCAGCTGCCGGCGCAGCAGCGCGGCCTTGGCTTCGGGCTCGTCGACGATGCGGGCCCGGCACGTGAACTGGACGGCCGCGTAGTAGCTGGTGGGTACGCCGTCGGTGGGTGCGGTGCCGGGCGCCGCACGCCAGGTTCCCGGGACGAAGGCGTAGTCGCCGAGCACGGTGAAGGTGACGTTCGGGTCGTTCTCGACAACTTCCCAGACCGGGTTGGGGCGGGCCAGGTGGATCAGGAGGCGGTTGCCGTCCGGGACGAAGTGGGTGGGCACGGTCGTGGGCGCGTGGCCGGGCAGGCCGTTGACGCCGAGCAGCCCGAAGTCGTGCCCGTCTGCGATCCAGGTCTGCCATTCGGCTTCGTCCAGGGCCGCGTCCCAGGGCTGGATGAACATGCGCGTCTCTCCTTCGGGGGCGGGGGCGGGGTTCAGTTGAGGGCGAGGAGACCGACCGCGACGGCGGCGGCGCCCAGGCCGAGGAGCTGCCCCCTGTGGATGCGCTCCGCGAGCACGCCGCGCGCGAGCAGCACGGTGGCCGCCGGGTAGAGGGCGGTGATGACGGCGACGACGGTGAGGTCGCCGCTGCGCGCGGCGAGCAGGAACAGCAGGTTCGCCAGCGAGTCCAGCGCACCGGCACCGGCCGCCGTGGCGTAGGCGGGCTTTTCGGGGCCGAGCCTGCGGTGCAGGAGGCCGGCCGCGGACAGGGTGACGGCCGAGGAGACGGCTCTGCCGACGATCAGCGGGGCCACGCCGCTGCCGGTCGGGGCCTGGTGGAGGAAGACCAGCTGCAGCGCGATGGCGGCGCCCGCCCCGAGGGCCAGGGCCAGTGCGGTGCGCGAGGGCCGGGCGGCGCGCGCGCCGGGTCCGGCGCTGACGAGTACCACCGCGGCCAGCGCGAGCGGCAGGCCGATGAGTCCGGCCGCGCCCGGACGGTCGCCCTCCAGCAGGCCCACCGCGACCGGGAGTGCGGCGGACACCAGCGCCGTCACCGGGGAGAGCACGTTCATCGGGCCGATCGCCAGGGTCTTGTAGAGCAGGGCGAAGGCGGCGGCGGAGGCCACCCCGGAGGCGGCACCCCAGCCGAGGACGGCGGAGCCGAACGAGGCACCGAACAGGGGCCACACCAGCAGTTCGAAGGCGAGGCTGGCGGGCGCGGCGACCATCACGGTATGCAGCACATGGGCCTTGCGTGCGCCGAGACCGCCGAGGAAATCGGCGCATCAGTAGGCGAGCGAACTGCCCAGGCCCAGCAGCAGAGCTGTCACGGGACGATCCCTCACTATTACAGTGGAACGACTGAACCGTACAACGAAACGACCGCACTGTGTCAACCGAACGACCGGGTGGCACAGTGCACTGACCTGTCAGTGAGGGAAGGCGATCAGGTGGCCGAGGCAGACGCAGCCCTGCGGACGCTCGCGCACAACGTCCGAGCGGCCCGCACCCGGGCGGGCCTGTCCCTGGACGAGCTGGGCCGCCGCGCCAAGGTCAGCAAGGGCGCTCTGGTGGGGCTGGAGAAGGCCCAGGGCAATCCGAACTTCGCGACCCTGGTCCGGCTGGCCGACACGCTCGGTGTCTCCGTCTCCGCCCTGCTGGAGGGGCCTGCCGAAGGCCGGGTCCGGGTGGTGTCGGCCGACGCGGTGATGCCGCTGTGGGCCGGAGAGCAGGGGGGCGAGGCCCGGTTGATGCTGACCACCTCGGGGCCGGCGCCCGTCGAGGTGTGGCGCTGGCGTCTGCAGCCGGGTGAGGAGTACCCCAGCCACCCGCACCAGGCCGGCGTCGCCGAGACCGTCAGTGTCACCTCGGGACGCATGGTCCTGGTCGTCGACGGCACGGAGCACCCGGTGGACGCCGGGCAGACCGCCGCCTTCGACGGCGACGTCCCCCACACCTACCGCGGCGCCGGCGACACCACCTGCCACCTGATCATGACCGTCCACCTGCCGCCCGGCCCGACCACCTGAGCACGGGGCACCCCAGGGGACGAGGCCGCCGAGTCCGGCACCGGTGATCGCCACCCAGACGCTGACGCAGTACGGGCAGGTGACCGACTCGTCGACCGTGGCGTCTCGTTGCCCACGAAGGGGAGGTCGACCACGTCGTCCGCGAGGTCACCGGCGTTCGAGGTCATCAGGTACCTCGATGTTCCGGTCGGGCGCCCGGGCTGCCGACGGCCGGTTCACCGGGGTGCGGGCCCCTCGGGGGACACAGGTCGCGCAGGGCGGCGCCGATGTGGGCGACGCCCGCCTCGATGTCATGGGCGGGGCCCGCCGCGTAGCCGAGCACGAGGCCCGGCCGGCCGGATCGTATACGGTGCCAGGACAGCGGGTGCACCTTGACACCACGGGCGAGGGCCGCCTCGGCGAGGTCGGTGTCACGGAAGCCGGTGTCCGGTACGTCGCCGAAGGTGACCATCAGGTGGAGACCCGCGGCCGCGCCGTGCACCCGGGCCCCCGGCAGGTGCGCTTCGACGGCCCGCAGCATCGCGTCCCGCCTGCGCCGGTGGCGGGACCGGACGTGGCGCAGGTGCCGTTCCAGTTCGCCGGAGTCCATCAGCCGGGCGAGCACCAGCTGGGTGAGGATGCCGGTTCCGAGGTCGGCGTACCGCTTCGCGGTCACCACCGCGGCCAGCCGGTCCGGCGGGACGAGGAGCCAGCCGATCCGCAGCGCGGGCGCGAGCAGCTTGGAGACGCTTCCCGCGTAGCAGACCCCGTCGGGCATCAATGAGCGAAGGGCCGGCACCGGCGGCCGGTCGTAGCGGTGCTCGGCGTCGTAGTCGTCCTCGATGACCACCCCGCCGTCGGCCGCCCAGTCCAGCAGTTCCCGTCGGCGTTCCCCGTCGAGGACGACACCGGTGGGGAACTGGTGCGCCGGGGTCGTCAGCACCGCCCGGGCGCCGTCCGCCCGCAGCGCGCCGACGTCCAGCCCGCCCGCGTCCACGGGGACGGGCACGGTCGTATGGCCGCCGTACTCCAGTTGCTGGCGCGCGCCGAGCGATCCGGGATCCTCGACCGCGATCCGGCTGATGCCGTCCCTGCGCAGGATCTGGCCGAGCAGACCGAGGGCCTGCGCCACCCCGCCGACCACCACCACCTCGGCCGGATCGGCGCGGATGCCGCGGTTGCGTGCCAACCAGCCGACGACCGCCCGGCGCAGGGCGAGGGCACCTTGGGGATCCCCGTATCCGAAGTCGCCCGGAGCGACGTCGGCGAGGACGGCGCGCTCGGCACGCAGCCAGGCGGTGCGGGGAAACGCGGCGAGGTCGGGGACGCCCGGGGAGAGGTCGATCCGGCACGGGAGGGCCCGCAGCGCGTCGATGGCGCCCTCTCGGTCGGCCGCCGCGAAGAGTGCGGGGCCGGGCTCCGACACGCCGGCGGGGCGTGCGCGGGGCACGGCGGGTGCGGCCACGACCACCGTGCCGAGCCGGCCGCGGCCGGCGATCTGACCGGACTCGGCCAGCCGCCGGTAGGCCTCGGTGACCACGCCCCGCGTCACCTTCAGGTCCTCGGCGAGCACCCGGCTGGCCGGCAGCCTGGCTCCGACGGGCAGCCTGCCGTCGGCGATGGCCGACCGCAGCCGGTCGGCCAGCCACGCGGTACGCCCGCCGGACGGCACCCGCCCGATGTCCAGTTGCAGGAAGTCCGAGCCGCCGCTCGTCGCAGTCGCCGGGCGCGAGGTTTTGGACCCCTCTGATGCTGACTTCGTGGACCTGCCCATGGCGTCCATTGTGGGGGCAGGGTGGAGGGCATGGACACACCTTCGCCTTCGTTCGCCCCACTCGTGCCCGGCATGGCCGGGATGGTGCTGGTCGGGAGCAGCGTCACCGTCTCGCACACCCTCGTCGACGCTCCGCTGTTCACCGCCCAGGCCGTCCGGTACGCGGCCGCGACCGTGATCCTCCTGGTGGTCGCCAGGCTCGCCGGTGCCCGTCCGGTCCGGCCGCGCGGAGCGGAGTGGCTGTGGCTGACGGGGCTGGCGGTCACCGGTCTGGTGCTGTTCAACGTGGCCGTGGTGCGGGGCGTCGCGCATGCGGAGCCTGCGGTGATAGCGGTCGCGGTGGCCTGTGTACCGGTGGTCCTCGGGCTGGTGGGCCCGCTGCTGGAACGGCGCAGGCCCAGTCGCCAGGTCCTTTTGGCGGCGCCCGTCGTCGTGGCGGGCGCGGTGCTGGTGGAGGGGACCGGCCGCACCGATCCCGTCGGAGTGGCGTGGGCCGCGCTCGCGCTCGGCTGCGAGGCCGCGTTCACCCTGCTCGCGGTGCCGGTGCTGGGGCGGCACACCCCGTGGGGGGTGTCCGTGCACGCGACGTGGCTGGGCGGTGCGCTGCTGGCGGTCCTCGGCATGGCCACGGAAGGGCCGTCGGCCGTGGAGCGGTTGAGGGGGGTGCAGTGGGCTGCCGTCGGCTACCTGGCGCTGCTGGTCACGGCGGTCGCCTTCGTGCTGTGGTACTCGACGGTGAGCGCGGCCGGAGCGGGCCGGGCCGGGCTGCTCACCGGGATCGCCCCGCTCGCGGCGGCGGGCGCGAGCGCGGCCGCGGGTACCGGTGTGCCGGGGCCGTCGGTCTGGGCGGGCATCGGGGTCGTCGTCGTGGGCCTGGTCGTCGGCCTGCGGCCACGTGGGCCGGCCGCCGGAGCGACACCCGACGAGGGCCGAGCGGCCACGGCGGAGGCCGCGCCCGTCCCAGGCCGCGCCCGGTAGCCCGCTCACCGGCCCCGGGCCGCCGCTCGCCCTGCCCGTCAAGCCGCTCGTCTGCCCGGGGCCCGGCCGACCGGGGCTCGGGGCGCCCGTCAGTAGCCCACGGTGAAACGGCGGTTGAGGTGCCGGGGGTTCTCGATCTCGTCGATCAGGGCGGCGGCGTAGTCCTCGTACGAGACGCGGGCCTGCCCGTCCCCGCCGGTCACGGGGGTGTCCAGGCCCGTGCGGTACGTGCCGGTGCGCGTGCCCGGGGCGAAGTGGACCGGCGGTGGCGAGAGATAGGTCCAGGTGACGTCGTCACCGAGGGCGCGGTAGGCGTCCAGGGCCCGGATCTGCCCGATCGCGTAGGACTTGAACTCCTCGGGGAATTCAGGAGCGTCGAAGAATCGCACCCCGTCGGCGTTCAGAAGGCCGGCGCCACCGCCCATGTGCAGGACGCGCGGGCCGGTAGCGCCCAGCGGCCGTACCGCCGCGGCGACGGTGGCGACGGCGTCGGTGTAGAGGGCGGCGTCCGGGCCGCCGACGGTCAGGACCAGCGCGTCGGCCCCCTTGGCCAGGTCGGCGACCGACCGCTCGTCGGTGTCAGCGGTCCGTGGGCGGCGGGCAGGGCCGGCCCGGGTCCAGGCCGGCCATCAGCTCCGCGAAGGCCCGCCCGGCCGCCGGGGAGGTGAAGAGGCGGTCGAGTCGGGCGCGCGCCAGGTTGCGCAGGAAGGGGCCGGAGCGGGTGTCGTCACCGGCGTCGTGGACGGTCCTGGTCAGCCAGTGGGAGAACTCCTGGTCGCTCCAGACGCGGCGCAGGCAGCGTTGCGAGTAGGTGCGCAGCGCGGTGTCGTCGTGGTCACGGACGTGGTCGCGTACGGCGCGGGCGAAGACGTCGGCGTCGTGCAGGGCGAGGTTCATGCCCTTGCCGCCCATCGGGGACACGATGTGGGCGGCGTCCCCGACGAGGAACAACCGGCCGTACTGCATGGGGTCGTGGACGAGGCTGCGCAGCGCGAAGGTCTCGCGGTCGGTGATGGGTCCCGCGGTCAGTTCAGGGTCGCCGAGCCTCGTGCGCAACGCGTCCCAGACCCGGGCATCGGGCCAGGCGTCGGGACGCTCGCCGGGCGGGCACTGCAGGTAGTAGCGGCTGCTGTGCGGACCGCGGGGGAAGTGCGCGGCGAAGCCCTGCGGGCTGACGGCGAGCAGCGGGTGCGCCGGGGGCGGTGCGTCGGCGAGGACGGTGAGCCAGCCGATGCCGTGGTCGAAGGCGTGGGCGGTGAGCACGCCGTCGGGGACGGCGGAGCGGGTGACGCCGTGATCGCCGTCGCAGCCGGCGACGAAGGCGCAGGTGATCGCGTGCGGGGTGCCGTCGGCGGAGCGGTAGCGGACGGTGGGGCGGTCGCCGGTCAGGTCGTGCAGGGAGACGTCGGCCGCCTCGTAGCGCAGGTCGCCGCCGGCCGCGAGATGGGCGGCGGTGAGCTTCTCCACCAGGACCTGCTGGGGGCACAGACGGGCCCCGGAACCCTCGGAGCCGTCGCTGTCGACGACGAGGTGGCTCTCGCCGTCCACGCGGAACTCCAGGATGCCGTCGTGCGGTGGGCCGGCCAGCACCAGGTCGGCCAGCCCCCAGGACTCGAACATCCGCACGGCGCGGCTTTCCACGATGCCCGCGCGCTGGCGCCGCGTCACGTACTCGCGGCTGCGGCGCTCCAGGACGACGCAGTCGATGCCGCACCCGCGCAGCAGGTTCGCGACGGTCAGTCCGGCCGGACCCGCGCCGATCACCACGACCGTCGCGGACTCCGGCACCTCGTTCACATCCCGCTCCCCCACCGTCGCTCGGCCCTCCCGGAGCAGCGTAGCCGAGGGTGGCCGCCCCGGGTGGGACGGCCGAGCCTCGCTCAGGTGGGACGGCTAACCGTCACGGTCGCACGCGCACGATCTGCGGGTCGTGGTCGCTGGTCTGCGCGGCGAACTCGCTGTTGATGTGCACCACGTCGTAGTCGGCGTCGCGGCTCAGGGACGGGCTGGTCAGGATGTGGTCCAGGACCTGGGAGTTGCCCTGGTAGACGTACGAGTAACGCTCCTTGACCGGCAGGGTGTTCACCAGGTCGGTGAGGAGCCTGCCGTTCGCCGTGAGGGAGGTGACCGCGGGTGAGAACTGGTAGTCGTTCAGGTCGCCCAGGACGACCAGGTCGGCCTTCGGGTCCGCCTTCTCCAGCGATTCGATGAAGTCCCGCTCCACCAGGGCCTGCCGGTTGCGCTGTGCCTCGGAGCCGCGCACCGGCGGCTGGAAGCGGCTGTCGATCGCCTGGTCGCCACCCTTGCTGTTGAAGTGGTTGGCGATGACGAACAGCGTCTTGCCGCGGAAGGTGAACTCGCCGGCGAGGGGCTTGCGCGAGGAGGTCCACGCGTCGTCCGTCGGCGCGATCCGGCCCGGGGACGCGGTCAGGTGGGTGTCCGCGCCCTGGCCGGTCACCCCGACGGCCGTCGAGGAGTCGCCGCCCGGACGGTCGGTGAACTGCACCCGGCCGGGGTTGAACAGGAACGCCTGACGGATGTTGCCGCCCGGCTGGCCGCCGTCCTTGTCGTTGACGGGGTCGATCTGCCGCCACTCGTAGCGCGGTCCGCCGGCCGCGGCGATCGCGTCGACCAGCTTGCCCAGCGTCTTGTCGGCGGCGACGGTACCGTCGTCGGTGGCGCCGCTGTTGTCCTGGATCTCCTCCAGCGCGACGATGTCGGGTGACCGCAGGTTCGTCACCAGGCCCTTGGCGAGGGCGTCGAACTTCGACTGCGCGTTGCCCGGTGCCAGGTTCTCCACGTTGTACGTGGCGACGCTCACCTGGGAGGCGCTCTGCTTCGCCGTCACCTCGGGTTCGAGGCCGCCCTTGCGGACGGTGCCGATGGCACGGGCCTGGACCGTGTAGGTACCGGCGAACTGGTTGTAGTCCAGCGGGCCCTCGGTGGTGCCGGACAGCGTGTCGCCGACGTTCGCGACGGGGAACGCCTGCTGGGCGGTCGGGATCAGCGACTGGACCATGAGCCGGCCCGAGTCGGGGTCGTCGTAGCCCTTGTACAGGGTGCCGCCGCGCTTGGTGGGGTTCTGGTCGGGCCGGACCGTCACCCACATCTCGGAGTACGGGTCCGTGGCGCCGACCACGCGGCTGCTGCCGATGCGGACGTTCATGCCCCGGCCGGGGGACCCCGTCCATCTCAGTGGGGTCCGTACAACTGACGTACATGTGATCAACTCCAAAATACCCCCAAATGTGAAC
>NZ_JBEYFC010000289.1:0-11266 GCF_040634175.1 Streptomyces sp. NPDC007162 | reverse complement strand
TCGACCGCGGCGCTGTTGAAGGCGACGTTCAGTCCGCCGTAAGCGGCGCCGAAGACGAGCAGGGCCGCGCCGAGGGCCGCTACCGAGTGTGTCAGGGAGTCGACCGGTGAGTCCTTGCGCCGGCTGAGGAGCTCGGTGACGACCTCGGGGTCCAGCGCGGTACCGCCGGCCGCCACCCGCTCCAGCGCGTCGAGGAAGTCGTCGACCCGGCCCACCCGGTCCTTGAGCAGGTATCCGACCCCGCTGCTGCCGCCCGCGAGCAGCTCGCCGGCGTACGACTCCTCCACGTACGGGGAGAGCACCAGTACCGGCTGCTCGGGAATCCGCTCCCGGGCCTCCAGCGCCGCCCGCAGCCCTGGCCGCGACGGAGACGTCGCCGAGGCCGTCGGGCGCGCCGTCAGCGCGCGGCCGGATGGGGCAGGTCGTGGGCCTCCAGACTGATCAGCTGGTCGGCGGTCGGGGCGGTGAGCTCGGCCACGCGCTGGGCCTGGCGCTCGGTCATCTCCTGGAAGACCTGGCGGGCCGAACGGCCGTTGCCGAACCCCTCGCCCTTGGGCATGGACCCGAAGAGCGCGAGGAGTTCCGCGCGGGCGGTGGGCGTGAGTTCGTAGCGGTGCTGTCCGGCCTGGTACTCCACGATCGACACCAGCTCGACCGGCTCGTAGTCCTCGAAGAGCAGGGTGCGGCCGAAACGGGAGGCGAGGCCGGGGTTGGAGCCGATGAAGCGGTGCATGTCGCCGGGGTAGCCGGCGGCGATCACCACCACGTCGTCGCGGTGGTCCTCCATGAGCTTCACCAGCGTCGCCACCGCCTCGGTGCCGAAGTCGTTGCCCGCCAGCGCCGGGGCCAGCGAGTAGGCCTCGTCGATGAAGAGCACCCCGCCGAGGGCACGGTTGAAGGCGGCGGTGGTCTTCGGACCGGTGTGGCCGACGTACTCGCCGACCAGCGCGGTCCGGTCCACCTCGATCAGATGACCCCGGCGGAGCAGCCCGAGGGCCTTGAGCAGGCGGCCGTAGAGGCGGGCGACCGTGGTCTTGCCGGTTCCGGGGTTGCCGGCGAAGACCAGGTGGCGGCTGAGCGGCGGGGCGGGCAGTCCGGCCTCCTCACGGCGGCGGACCGTCTGCATCAGCTTGACCAGGGAGCCCACGTCCTGCTTGACGCGGTCCAGACCGACCAGTTCGTGGAGTTCGCCGAGCAGGTCCTCCAGGTTCTCCTCCTCAGGCTCCCCCGTGTCCTCGGCGGACCCCGCGGACCTGGCGGCGGGGGCGGCGCCCGGAGCGGTCTGGCCGGCCGGGGCGGCGGGGGCGCCGAAGGCCAGCGGGGTGCCGTCGGCCGTGCAGTCCTCCAGGACCGGCCTGGCGCCGTCGTCGGTGCCCAGCGCCTCGGCGCAGTCCCGGACGCGGCAGTGCCGGAAGACCGGGTCGGCGCCCTTGGCGACGTGCAGGGCGGGGAACCCGGCGCGGGTGACGTCGAGCGCGGTGAACGTGCCACCCGCCCCCTCCGCCAGGAACACGCCGTTCTTGCCCGGCCGGTCGATCCGCAGCCCCGTCACCTCCGGTCTGGCTCCCGTCCACACGACCGCGCCGGAGCCCGCGCAGTCCTCCACCCAGCCGCCGTCCACCGTCGCCTCGGCACCCTCGTCGACCACCAGACCGGCCGCGCCCGCACCGCTGATCCGGATCCCGGTCAGGGAAGCGGCGCCGCCCTTGGCGATCTGCACCCCGATCTCCTTCGTGCCGGTCACCGTCGAGTCGGCGACCGTGCTTCCGGCGGCCGAGCCGATGCCGATGCCGGCGGCCGCCCCGGCGACCCGGCAGCCCGTGAGCGTGGCCACCGCGCGCTCCAGGACGCTGACCCCGGTCATGGCGACGTCGGTGATCCCGCAGTCGGTCAGCTCGACCCGCGCCTCGCCGGTGGCGTGCACACCGTGCTCCGAGCCGCCGCGGACCCGGCAGTCCGCGAGCCGTCCGACGGCCGTACCCGCCAGATGGACCGCGCTGAACGCGCTGCGGTCGATCCGGCAGTCGGCCAGCCGCGCCTCGCCCGAGCCCGTCACCAGCAGCCCGTTGGCGCCCGCGTCGGCCACCGAACAGCCCGAGGCGCTCAGCAGGGCGGTCTCCTGCACCACCAGGCCGCTGGCGGCCGCCCCGCGGATCCGGCAGTCGGTCAGCTCGGCCCGTGCCGACCCGGTCAGATGCACCCCCGCGGCGCCGGGCGTCTCGATCCGCGTCTCCCCGGCCAGCGCCTCGGTGGAGTCCTCCAGGAGCAGTCCGGCCCGCCCGCTCCCGGCCAGCACCGCGTCGGTGAGCCGCAGCCGGGACCGGCCGCGCAGCCGCACTCCCGAACCGGTCGTCCGCTCCAGCCGCAGCCGTACGGCGTCCAGGCTCGCGGTGCCGGACAGCACCACCCCGGTGCCGTCGACGCCGGTGACCGCCGTGTCCTCCAGACGCGCCCGGACGCTCCCGGCCAGGTGCAGCCCCGCCAGCCGGGCGCCCTCCACCCGGCAGCGGCGCAGTACGAGGGCCGTCGTACCGTCCTCCTCGTCCTCCGGGCCCTTCGCCTGTACCCGGCCGCCCTCCACCGAGCACTCCTCCAGGACCAGTCCGGCACCGGGCGACACGCTCACGGCGGGCAGCCCCGCGTCCGCACCCCACACGGTGAGGTTGTGCAGGGCGCAGTCCGGTCCTTCCACGGTCACCGCGGGCAGCTCGCCCGGCGGTGCCGCGATCACCACGCTGCCCCGGCCGTGCTCCGCCGTGAGCACCACGGCACGGTCGAGGACCAGGTTCTCGGTCCAGGTGCCGGGGGCGATCGCCACCAGATCCCCGGGGGAGGCGGCGCGTATCGCCTCGCCGATGGTCCGGTAGGCGCCCCGGCCGCCCTGGCCCTTGGGCGCCACGGTGTGGCGGGTGGTCATCTGCTGTCCTCAGTCCTCGGTGGTCGCCGCCGCCCGGTCAAGGCGCCTGGTAGTACGTGGGATTGATGCTCGCACGGTACGAACTGGTCAGGTACAGCGACTGGATCGACTTCTCGAAGATCTTGAAGGGTAGCTGGATCCAGAAGTCGGCGAAGCCCTGGCGGTGGAAGAGCCGGCTGCCGGCGCTCATCACGAAGACGTTCTTGACGAGCCCGGTGGTGGCGGCCGTGGTGACGGAGGCAGCCGCGTTGATCCCGCCCTCCCAGACCGCGTCCCCGCCGTGCAGCTTCACGGTCTGGCCGTCGGCGTTCGTCACACCCCACACCGCCGCGTTCATACTGCCGTTGACCCAGCCCGAGAGCGCGCTGCTGAAGACACCGAACGAGTAGTCGTAGATGCCGCCCCGCCAGCGGGTCGGCGTCTCGTTGCCCGCCCACTCGTTGACCCAGGTCTTGTCGTGGTTCAGCGGGCGGCGGGTCCACGGCTTGCCGCCGTCGATGTTGGCGATGCCGGCCTTGAACGTGCCCAGCTTCTCGAACCCGAGGGCCCGGTTCTCGTGCACCGCCGTGCTCAGACCCGTCTTGATGCCCGCGCCGACCGCCGCGTTGGCGAACGACTTGAGGGCGTCCTTCCCGGTGAACGGCTTGTTCTGGACGGCCGCCACGATCCCGTTCACGGCGAGGTTCGCGCCGAACTCCAGGATGAACTCCTGACCGAACTCCAGCGCCGCCTTCTTGGCCACCGTCCGCCAGTACGGCTCGTAACGCGCTTCGCGCAGCGCCGCGTTGCCGTCGGGCAGCACGGTGCCGGACCACGGCATGCGCTGCGCCTCCCGGGTGGTACGGCCCCAGCCGCGGATCTCGGTCAGCGGGCCGCGGAAGTCGTACTCGTTGCCCACCAGCCGCCAGCTGTTGAACGTGTCTCGCTCGAACACCAGGCCGCTGTCGGTGCGCTGGGCGATCAGCTCACCGTCCCTGTTGTAACGGTTCCACTGGCCGCGCCAGGCGTCCGTCTCCAGGAACCCGCCGCCGTCCGCCTTGCGCTCCCGCACCACGCTGCCGTGGTCGAACTCCTTCCAGACCGAGCCGGCCGGGGCGTGCTGCGTGACGGTCGTGCTGTAGGCCCGCACCCGCAGCGGTCCGCCGTTGTGCAACGGGGTCTCGCGCAGGACGGCGGGCGCGGCCTGGCCGGGGACGCGCAGCTCGTCACGGAAGTGGCGGGCGCCGGCCGTCCACCGGTCCTGCCAGGCACGGCCGTTCCACCACCGGCGGACCTGCTCGCCGTCGCCCACGGCGACGGGCGTGCCGTCGCGTTCGTGGGCACTGACGCGCCAGTCGCCCTGGTTGTCCCGCCAGGCGTCGACGTACCGGCCGGAGTCCAGCATCCGGCGCTCGCGGACCAGGGTGCCGTTGCCGTCGTAGTCCCGGTAGGAGTCGTCCCAGGGCAGCCGCGAGTCCTTCGACCCACGGAAGAACTCCCTTCGCCCGCTGCCGAGTTCGGTGCCCTGGGCGTCCAGCTCACGCCAGGCCCAGCGGCCCGAGCCGGCGCGGCCGGAGCCCTGGACCACATGTCCGGCGGTGCCGTCCGGGTTGGCATGGCTCTGCCCGACGAGGTTGCCGTGCGGGTCCCGGTCCACCCAGGTGCGGTCACCCGTGAACTCCCGCACCACCCCGCCCGGGCGGCCCTCACGGGCGGTCCGGGTGACGCCCCCGGCGTCCTGGTGGACGTCCTGCCAGAGCCTGCCCTGCGGGTCGTTCGTGAGCCGGTGGCGGTAGCCCCTGAGGTGGCCGGCCTGCCAGGGGTGGTCGGCCGGGTCGGCCGGGGGGTGGCCGGGGCGCGCCGCGTGGTCGCCGACCTTCAGGGAGGTGCCGTCGTGCAGCTTGCCGCTGAAGCGCGCGAAGGTGCCGTCGGCCGCCAGGTCCAGGGCACTGCCGTCCATCCCGACGTACCGCACCCCGGAGGTGGTGGTGCCGTCGCCCGCCTCCTTCGTCCAGGTGAACAACTGGTAGGTGTCGTCGCCCCGGACATGGGCGTACGGCGGCCGGGTGTGCTCGGCGTCGGCCAGCCAGCGGGTGCGGACCCAGGTGGGCGGGCGCTGCTCGCGCCAGCGGTCGGTGGTCAGGAAGCCGTCGCCGAGGGGCTCGCGCTTGCCGACCTCCTTGCCGTGCGGGGAGTGCCGCTCCCAGGTGGCACGGAGGGTCCCGTCGGCCGGGTCCATGGCGTGTTCCTGGTACTGGCCGGCCCGCTCGGGCCATTCGCCCATGCCCCACTGCCGCTGCGCGATCCGGCCGTCCGCGGTGCGGTCGGTCCAGCCGCTGCCGACGCGCTCACGGATCCGCGGGCCCGAGGCGATCACCATGCCCTCGCCGTCGTGACGGTGCCAGGTCCAGGCCCCGTCGCCGTCGTCGACGCCCAGGGTGTGGCCGGTCCGGCCGTTGAACTTCTGCAACCCGTCGCGGTACTCGCGCACCGTGCGGCCCCGGCCGTCGGTGTCGCGCCAGCCGGTGCCCGCCGTGTCGTAGTGCCGGCTGCCCGTGCCGACCGGCGTGCCGGTGTCGTCCCAGCGCACCCAGTGGGTGCGGGGGTTGGTGCGGGCGAAGTCGATGGTGTCGGTCCGGCGGAAGGAGTCGACCACGTCGCCGGAGGCACCGGGCAGCACCCGGCGCTCGAAGACCGGCACCTGCTTCCTGGTCGAGCCGAGCAGCTTGACGTGGCCGCCCGCGGCGCCCGACAGGTCGGCGGTGCCGTGGTGGAACGCCCCGGCCGCCACCGGCGCACCGGACCTGGTGGTCCGCTCCCAGGTGCCCGTGGCGTGGTCGACGACGTACCGGTAGTCCGTGCGCCGTCCCTTGTCCAGGACGTTGAAGCCCTGCCGGGTCACGCTGCCGTCGGCGGCCAGGTGCACGAACTCGCCGTGCCGCGGGCCGGTCCGGTCATTGAACGCGATCCGGGTGGTGCCGTCGGGGTGCCGGACGGCGTCCCAGTGCGCGAGCCTGCCGCCCGCCGCGTCCTCCAGCCAGGCGGCGGGGTGCGCCGCGGTCGGCGGATCCGTGACGAGGAGGCGTCCGCCGTGGCCCGCGGGCAGCGGGGTGCCGGTGGCCGTGACGGCGCCCTGGCCGTCGTACCGGGTGAACGTCCCGTCGGCCAGGGTGGTTCGGTGCCCGCCGCCGGGCAGCGGGACCGTCTCCTGGACGAACCGCCCGGTGTGCTGGTCGAAAACCTGGTGGCCGCCGCCGGGGCGGGCGATCTCGATGCGACCGGCCGGGTCGAAGGTGACCGCCCGCGCCGGGTCCGTCGCGAAGGCCTCGTCCAGCCGGCGCGCGGCCGCCCCGAGCGGCCGGTCGAGGTGCCCGGCCGGTGTGCCGTCCCGTCCGGTCAGCCGCAGTCCGTCGCCCGCGAACGCGCCGTTGGGCGCGAAGGTGCGGTGACCGGCGTCGTGGACGGTGCGGAAACCGCCGTTGCCCGGCAGCGCGGTGACGGTGTCGGGCAGCCCGTTGCCGTCGGCGTCGGTGAGACGGTGCCCGCCGGTGCCGTCCGGCTCGGCGAACCGCGCGCCCCGCTGCCCGCCGACCGGGTCGGCCAGCGCGGTCGAGGTGCTCACCGGGCGGCCGTGGGTGTCGTGGAGCACGGACTCGCCGGTGACGTCGTCGATCGTGCGCGGCCGGTTGCCGCCGACCGCGACGACCCGCTGGGGCAGCGGATGCCCCGCTGTGTCGGTGAGACGGTGACCACCCGCGCCGTCCGGTACGACGATCCGGCCGCCGCGCACGTTCGCCGCCGGGTCGAACAGGGCGAGGCCGGTGTCCCGGTAGCGGCCGTCGGCCGTGAACCTGCTGGTCGCGCCGCTGGTCTCGTCGGTCACCCGGAAGCCGGAGCCACCGGGCAGCGCGGTGACCGTCTGCGGCTGCCGGGCGCCCGACGCGTCGGTCAGCGTGAAGCGGCCCGTGCCGTCGTCGGCCACGAACCGCTCCCCGCGCGTGCCCCGCGGGTCGGTCAGCGCGACACCGGACTCCTGGAGGCGGCCCTGGCCGTCGTGGCGTACGGACACCCCGGTCGTCCCGTCGGTGACCCGGACGCCGTTCCCGTCGCCCAGATCCTGCACCCGCAGGTCCAGCCGGTCGCCCGCGAGATCGGTGACGTGGACGTCGGCTCCGTCGGTGACCCACACCCGGTCGGTCCCGGCGGGGACGCCGTCCCGGCCGGTGAGCTGGACGCCTTCGTCGAGCCGGAGACCCAGGGCGTCCACGCGACGGGTGACGCCGGTGTCGAGACGGGTGATCCGCGTGGCGTCGCCGGGCAGCGGGAAGGCGGTCAGCCGGTCCGCTCCCGGGCCGTGCACCGTCAGGTTCTGGCGGATGCCGTGGCCGTCGATGCCGGTGCGCAGGCGCAGTCCTGTCGGTCCGCCGTCGGCCTCGCGCAGCGGCATGTCGTAGGCGATCCGGTCGCCGTTCGCGGTGTAGGTGTCGACGGTGTCCGACGGAGTGTGCCGGACGTCGAAACCGCCGTCCGGCCGGACGACGACCGTGCGCGTCGGGTCCGGGTGCGACTGCTGGTCGACCACCCGCAGCGTCACCGCGTCGTCCTGGCCCACGCTCCGCTCGATGGTCAGGCCGTTCGGCCCGCTCACGCCCGAGTTGTTCAGATCTGTCCGGTGGACGGCGGGCGGGGCGGTGTCGGGCAGCGTGTCGTGCTTGCCCGCGCCGAGCGTCGCGCCGCGCCGGGTGGCATCGATCCGGATCTCCTGGATCCGGGCCTCGATCTCGGTCGGACGGACACCGAGATCCTCCAGGTTCGTGTACGCGGTGCGGAACCGGTCCTGAGCGGCGATCAGTTCGTGGTTGAGCTGCACGTCGTACTCGCTGACACCCCGTGAGGTGCTGGCTCCGCCCGGCGCGCCGCGCAGATCCTCGACCCGGTCCAGTTCGACCCGGGCCGACGACAGCTCGACCCAGGCCTCGCGCAACGGCCGGCCCTCGCCGCCCAGCAGCTCGTCGAACCGCGCCGAATCCTCCGCCCACGGCATCTCCCCGGGCTGCCGGGAGGGTACGGCCGGGCCCTTGCCACGGTTCGGCCGGTCCGGTGCGGCGGGGGTGGTGTCGGCGTCGGCTCGGACGGGTGCGGCGGGGGTGGTGTCACCGGTGTCGCGGAGCGGCGGGGTGCCGTCCAGCAGGCTCAGGGCGTCACTCTGCCGCTGGGCCTGCGCGGACCTGTCGATGCCGTCGAGCGTCGTCTGGAGCCTGGTCCGCGTGTGCGGGGTCGTGCCGCCGGCGGCGAGCGCGGCACGGGTGCGGCCGGCCAGCCCGCCCCCGTCGCCGCCGAGCCGCCGGAAGTCGTCGAGCAGCCGGTAGGCGTTCGCCTCCGCCCGGACCTGGTCCAGCAGCTGTTCCACCCCGGTCCGGCGGACCGAGTCCGGGCGGTCCCGCAGGAAGCGCTGGGCGGCGTCGGCCAGGTTGTCGAGGGCCTGGGCCCGCCGCGCCAGCTGGTCGGCGGGCACGTCGTGGAAGGCGGCGAGGGCACGGTCGACGTACCGGATCTGCGAGCGGGCGCGGATGCCGTTCTCCCGGTACGTGCTGCGCCGGAAGGCGGCCCGGTCGAGAAGGTCGGGCGCGGCCGGGTGAGCGGTGCCGGGCGCCGTCGCCCCGGCGGTGTCGCCGGTCCGCCGGGGCGGCCGGAGCACGTCGTCGAGGACGGCGTCACCGAGCGGCCGCGTGGTCCGGCCGCCGTCGGACCGCGTGTCGTCCCTCGGCGGCATCGGGGTGAAGCCGTCGCCGCCGTCGTGCGGTGCGGCCGGGTGGATGTCGTCGAGATGCGTCGCGGCCGTGTCGGATTCGGTGGGGTGGGGCGGGGTGGTGTCGGTGTCCGTGAGGTGGGGTGTGCGTGTCTCGGTGTCGGTGGGGTGCGGTGGGGGCGTGTCGGTCTCGGTGAGCCGGGACGCAGGCGTGCCGGTGTCGAGCGGGTGCGGCTGGAAGGTCTTCGTCTCGGTCTCGGCGGCAGGGTGCGGTGCGGTCGTGTCGGAGAGGTGCGGCGGCGCGGGCTCCGTGTCGAGGGGGTGCGCGGGGGCGCCTTGGTTCGTTGAATACGAGACGGCGGCGTCGCCCTGCTTGACCGGCGGCGTGGCCGTCTCGGAGTCGAGAGGGTGCGGGGCGGGCGACTTGGTGTCGCGGTCGTGGGGTGCCGGGGTGTGGGTGTCGAGGTCGTGAGGAGCCGGGGACACGGTGTCCGTGTCGGGGTGGTGCGGTGTCGGCGAGCCGGTGCCGAGGTCGTGCGGCGCGGGGGAGGTGCTGTCCAGGCCGTGGGAGGGGAGGCCGTCGCCGGTGAGTGCGGGGGCCTTGGTGTCGGGGCCCAACGGCGGGTGCGGGAGCTCGGGTCGGGCATGGGCCGGGGCCGTGTGGACGTCGGTCGCACCGGACCCGGACGGTGCCGCCGTCCTGGTGTCGGTGCTCGGCGGCAGGAACAGCCGGCGGCCCTCGTCCGTCAAGTGGAGGCCCGCCCTGTCGCCGTAGACCAGTTTCTCCTTGGACAGGTGCTTGTACGCCTTGTCGAAGGCGGTCCTGCCCAGACTGACGGCCTCCGCGGTCTGCTTGCCGTCGGTGGAGTTCACCAGGGAGCGGAAGCCGTCCGAGTTGGCGAGTGCCCGGACCAGCTTCTTCATCTGTTCGCTGATGCCCGGCACGGCCCCGAGCGCGTCCTCGGCCGCTTGGGGGAGCGTGTTCAGGTTGGGTCCGTTCGACGCGGCCGCCGACGAGGAGGTCTCGGCACCCTGGGTCCTGGCCGGCCTGGGCTGCGTCTTCACCGCGTCCGGGTCGGGCCCCTGCTTCAGGGTGTCGATACGTCCGTTGATGGTGTCGAGAAGCTTCACCCGCTCGTCGAGCAGCCCCTGCGCCATGGTCTTGCGGGCGCCCTGGGCGATGCCGTGGAACTCCTGCGTCAGCTTGACCGCCTGCTCGGCCAGGGGCTGCGCCTTGTTGAGGTTGTAGCGCTGCGCCTTCCGGTTGTTGCCGGCGACGGCGTTGTCGGCCTGGCGCAGCTTGTCCGAAGCCTCGTCGAAGGCCTTGCCCGCGGCCCGGGCGGCCGGGTCCACCGTGCCGTCGGCGAGATAGCGCCCGTCGCCGTCGCTGTGGTGGACGTCGAGCGGCCTGGGCCACTCTGTGTCGACACGGCTCTCGAACGGATTGATGGGCAGCCCGGAGCCGAACTTCGCCTCGGGCCGGTACAGCTTGGAGACGACCGCGCCCATCTGCTCCACGCCGACCTCGCCCTGCGCGGCGAGCCTGAGGACGTCGTCCTTGAACCCGCCGCCGATCAGGTGCACCTCACGCACCACGGACAGGGCGAGCGCCTCCTGGACGTGCGCGCCGTGGAAGACCTCCTGGTCGAAGGAGACCGAGCGGGAGCCGCCGCCGCCCGGATACTCGTACGTCCAGCGGGCCCGCTTGCCCATGTCCTCGAAGCCCTTGTCGTACGTGGCGCTGCGGACGGTGTCGTCGCCGAACTTCAGGTCACGCATGGTCTCGCGGTCCAGCGGGTGCAGCTGGTCGTGCAGCGACACCCAACCGCCGCGCTCCTCCAGGACCCTGGCGTCGAAGACGAGTGTGGTGGGCCCGTACCGGGTCGCCATCGGCTTGTCGCCGGCCTCCATCCGGAAGAAGACGAAGTCGTCGTTGCCGAGGTTGGAGGTGTTCTTCCCCGAACTCTTGCCGGACGCGAGGAACCTGATGCCCCGTCGGGTCAGGTCGCCCTGTGAGGACATCACACCGCTGTTGGCGATGGCGTGGTAGGCGGGGGTCGCGTGCTTGATGCGGTAGGGCAGGTTCTGCAGGCTGGACAGCAGCTTCTCGAACTGTGCGCGCTCCGCCGGCGGCAGGCTGTTCAACAGCTCGCCGACGTCCCGGCGCAACTGCGTGATGTTGCGTTCGGACAGCTCCTGCACGAAATGCGTCTTCTGCGCGTCGGAGAGCTTCTCGAAGTCCTCGAACTCGGGGAAGATCTTCTTCCACTGCTCCTGCGAGCCGGGCAGTTCGGCCTTCCACTGCTGGCCGGTGGGCACCTCGGCGTACGCCTTGTCGCTGCGGAAGCGGCGGGCGACGGCGGGCATGTCGCGCTGGAGGCGGTTGATCGAGAACTCGGTGCCGTGGAAGCCCCTGACGGCGACGGTCTCGCCCGGCCCGGCGGCCTTGACAGCATCGTCGACCGTCCTGGCGAGTTGGTGGGCCACGGTGGAGACGGGAGCGTGCTCGTTGCGCAGGGTGTAGACACCGCCCAGCTCGGCGGCGTCCTTGATGAAACCCTGGAGGGAGGCGAGCGTGGCCCGCACTTGCATGCCGGGTGAGACGGCCACCCCGCCGACGC
>NZ_JBEYFC010000288.1:0-11307 GCF_040634175.1 Streptomyces sp. NPDC007162 | reverse complement strand
GGTCCCGCCGCCCGCCGCGACGGCACCGGGCTCGCCGCGATCGGCCTGGAGTCACCGGACCCACGGGCCGCCGCCCGGCGCGCCGAGGCACTGCTTGCTTCCGTGCCCGGCTGCGGGCCGACCTCACCGAGGTCTTCGCCGCCGTTCGCCGTGGCGACGTCACCGCCCGCATTGCCGCAACCCTGCCACTCACCCAGGCCGCCGAGGCACTGCGCCTGGCCGAATCCGGCACCGTCACCGTCACCGTCAAGATCGTGCTCACCCCCTGACGCACCCGCCGGAACCGCGAGACCGGTCCGGCCCACCCGCCAAACCCTGCCCCGAGACGGTCCACGACCGCCGAGCCGTCGATGCCGCCGCTTCGGGGCGCTGGCCACTCCACCATCGAAAGGACCACCACCATGAAGCTCCGCTCGCCCCGCGCCCTCGCCGTACTGATCGGCACCGCGGCCGTCTGCGCCGCGCTCGGCACCACCGCCTCCGCCGCGCAGCCCGCGGACCAGCGCCTGCCGCATGTCGTCACCGCATGGACCGCTCCTGGAACGGCACCGACCCCCAGGAGCTCGGCAACCTCTTCACCGCCAACGCCACCTCCACCGACCAGAGCCTCGGCGTCACCTTCACCGGCCGCCAGCAGATCTCCGACTGGAAGGCGCGCACCGACAGCCTCATCGACAACGTCCACGTCACCGTGTACGCCGCCCACCGCGACGGCAACCACATCACCATCGAAGCCGTGTACGCCGGCCACATCAAGGGCGCACCCAAGCCCTTCGCCGTGCCGATGGCTACCCTCCTCAACCTGAATGGCCGCCAGATCACCTCCGACCAGGACTACTACGCCATCAACCGCGTCCTCGCCCAGTCCGGACTGCCCGCCGACTGGACCCCGCCCACCCCGTGACCACACAGCGTCCTGCAGTCAAGCCGCATAACCGCGCCGATCCCACGCGGTTCGTGATCCCGCGAATGGGCTGGTCACCGGCGACATGACCGGATAGACCAAAGCCGTTGGCGGCGAGCGACGTCTAAACGCCTTCGCCGACGTCGTGTGCACGGCGGAGGCGGGCGTTACTCGGCAGGGGTGTCGGCTCCTTGGGTCTTCGGGGCGGCCAGGGCGCGGGAGGTCGTCCCGGCCGGGTTCGGCAGGGCCGCGGCCGGTGCTGCGGACGGCGGTGCACCCCCTGCCGGGGCGGCTGTGACGGGCGCCACGGGCGGCATGGCGGGGGCGGTGGGCCACACCACCCGGACGCCGTACTCCACCGCGATCCGGTGCAACCGGCGTCCCCGGTCCGTGAGCCGGCCCAGCACCCGCACCACGACGTACTCGCGCAGGGCCGGATCGAGATCGAACAGGAGCTGGGACAGCGCGGGGAACAGTGAGCCGTCCAGCGGTTCGCCGGGAACGCCGAGTTGGATGGTCAGCTGATCAGCCGTCACCGGCAGTGTGTCCGCCGACCGTGACCGTCCCCTGGGCAGCAGGTGCAGACCCGCCCGGACCACGCTGACCTGCCAGCGCTCCGAGAGGTGGACGGCGCCCTGCCCGCCGTCCCCCGGCCCCGCAACGGGCGCTGTCCAGCGCAGCAGGCTCGGCGCGGCACCTGGTCCGCCATCGGCGGACGTGCTCGGGCGGCACACCACGGCCTCCACGAAGGGACGCCACGTCGGCGTGGCGTCGGGGCCGATGAGAACAGGCCGGGTGTCCGCGGACGATCCGGAGACCAGCGGCACCCCGGTCAGCAACTCCACTTCGCTGCCGAGGACGTCGGCGACGTCCTGCGCGGCCGACAGCAGGTCCTTGTGGTAGCGGCCGGCCAGCGGGGAGAGCCAGGGGTGGCGGACCAGCAGCGCGCGGTACTCCGCGGCCAGGGCGCGCAGTTGCGCCCGCCAGTCGCCGACTGCGGCATCGGGCAGGGTCAGCTCGCCGAAGGCCGCGTCGAGGGCGAGTTCGAGCAGGTCGTCCTTGGTGTCGACGTACCAGTACACGGACATGGCGGTGACGTTGAGCTCGGCCGCCAGCCGCCGCATGGAGAACTTGTCGAGGCCGTCGGCATCGAGGAGCCGGACGGTGGCGGAGGTGATGCGGTCCCGGTCGAGCCCGGAGGGCTGCCCGCTCCGCCCACCCTTGCGGGCCTTCCCCTCCAGCCACACACTGGCCCGCGCCATCGCGCCCTCTTCCGCCAAGACGATCACTTCCCAAGATGCTGGAGCTGCGGCGCACCCGCGAACCGACACATACCCGCTCCCCCCTGGGCGACATTCTTCTCCGAGGCCACCCAGGACCCGTTTCCGAACCCGGCCGGTGACCAGGGGCGGTGTACAGCGAAGGGCGGTGGCCGAAGCCACCGCCCTCGTGTCGCCCGGTCGGTCAGGCGGCCGTCAGCTGCCGCTCGCCTTCTGCGTGAGGTCGTAGAAGGTCGACGAACCCACCGTCACCTTCTTGAAGTTCTTCTCGACCCACGAGGTGATCTGCGAGGACGTGCCGGTGCTGCTGCCGCCCATGCCGCCGCCCGTGCCGGACGAGACGAAGTAGTGGATCTTTCCGTCCGCCACGTACTTCTTGAACTGGGCCGGCGTCGGGGAGGGGTCGGTGCCGTTGAAGCCGCCGATCGCCATCACCGCGTCACCGGTGGAGAGCTGGTAGCTCGCCGCGTTCTGGGCGCCGACGGCGGCCGCCACCCAGGTGTAGTCGGACGCGTCCGTCTCCAGCAGCTTCTTGGCCTGGGAGCTGACGGTCGCGCCGTTCAGCAGGCCGCCGACGCCACCGCCGCCGCCCATGCCGCCGCCGTCGCCCAGCCGACCGCCGCCGGGGAAGCCGTTGCCGTTCTGCGTGGTGCCGTTGCCCTGCTGGTTCCGGGTGCCGCCGGTGCCGTTCTGACCGGGCATGCCACCGCCGAAGCCCCCGGTGCCGCCGGTGCCGCCCCCGGGGAAGCCCTGCCGGCCCTGCCGGCCCTGCTGGTTCTGGCCGAAGCCGCCACCGCCGCCCGTGCCGCGGCCGCGCATACCGCCGCCACCGGGGCCGCCGCCCATCATGCTCGCGCCCGCGGGACCCGCCGTCACGATGGAGCCGGTGTGACCCGTCTGGAGGGTGCTGAGGGTGTACGCGGTCGGACCGGCCAGCGCGGCCACCAGGCCCACCGCCGCCGCCCCGAGGGCCAGCCGGCGACTGATCCGGCCCGCGAAGACCAGGCCGAGCGCGGCGGCCAGACCGCCGATCAGGACCAGGTACTTCAGCCAGGGCAGGTAGTCCGAGGTGCGGTTGAGCAGGACGTACCCCCAGACCGCGGCCGCGACCACGGAGCCGGCCAGGGTGATCGACGCCCGGAGTTCGGCGCGCTGCTTCCACAGCTGGTCGGCGCCCATGCCGATCACGGCGGCCAGGTAGGGGGCCAGGGCGACGGTGTAGTACTGGTGGAAGATGCCCGCCATGTAGCTGAAGACGACCATGGTCATCAGCAGCGAGCCGCCCCACACCAGGAACGAGGCGCGGGTGGCCGAGGTCCGCTTCAGCTTGCGGGTGGCCACCAGTCCGGCGACCAGGAGGATCAGGGCGCTGGGCAGCAGCCAGGAGATCTGGCCGCCGATCTCGGAGTTGAACATCCGGTCCCAGCCGGTAGCGCCCCACTGGCCGGTGCTGCCGCCACCGCCGCCACCGCCGCCCACGCTGCCGGTCTCGTCGCCGCTGAGGCGGCCGAAGCCGTTGTAGCCGAAGGTCAGCGACAGGAAGCTGTTGTCCTGCGAGCCGCCGATGTAGGGGCGGGAGGAGGCGGGCCAGAGTTCGACGATCGTGACCCACCAGCCGCCGGAGACGACGAGCGCGCCGGTGGCGACCGCCAGCCGGCCGAACCGCTTCCGCACCGGCACCGGTGCGCAGACCGCGTACACGATCGCGAGCGGCGGCAGGACCAGGACGGCCTGGAGGGTCTTGGCGAGGAACCCGAAACCGATCGCCACCCCGGCCCACACCAGCCACTTCGTCCGGCCGTCCTCGACCGCGCGCACCACCGCGTAGCAGGCGACCGCCATCAGCAGCGCGAGCATCGCGTCCGGGTTGTCGAACCGGAACATCAGCGCCGCGACCGGAGTGAGTGCGAGCACCGCACCCGCGATCAGACCGGCGGCGGGGCTGAACCGGCGGCGCACCGCCGCGTACACGACGGCGACCGTCGCGACGCCCATGAGGACCTCGGGGACGAGGATCGCCCAGGAGTTGAGACCGAAGATCCGGACCGACAGCTCCATCGGCCACAGCGAGGCCGGGGGCTTGTCGACGGTGATCGCGTTGCCGGCGTCCAGGGAGCCGAAGAAGAACGCCTTCCAGGACTTGCTGCCCGCCTGGACGGCCGCCGAGTAGAAGGAGTTGGCGTAGCCGGAGGCGCTCAGGTCGTACAGGTAGAGCAGGAGGGTGGCGGCCAGCAGGCCGAGGAAGGCCGGGCGCACCCAGCTGGGGTCCTCGGGGCGGCCCCGCCAGAGTCTGCGGACGACGGGCTGCCTGGGCTCGCCCGACTCCGGTGCCGGGTTCCCGGGTGCCGGGAACCCGGCTGCCGGGGCCTCGGGTGCGTGCTGCGAGGGCGGGGGTGATGTGGGGGGCGGGCCCCAGTGGGTCGGCCGGTCGGTGTGGGTGGTCATCGGGGATCCCCCGGGTCGGTGTCGTGGGGGCGCACCGGCTGCAACTGCATGGTGGCGTCCCTCCAGGTGCCGTCCGCGGCTTCACCGGCGCGGAATCGGGTGGTCGTGGCGCCGCTCTGGGCGTAGGGCTGGTGCGTCGGGCGCTGCGGGAGCGGGCCCGGGGGCTGGTACGGCTGCCGGTACGGCTGGAGTTCCCCGCCGCTCGGGCAGGTCGGGGACGACGGGTTGTGCGTGGCCCCCGTCGTCGACATCGTCGGCTCCGCCCCGGGTGCGCCGTCGCGGTCCGGGAAGACCCAGGCGCGGAAGAGCAGGAAGCGCAGCACGGTCGCCGCCAGGTTGGCGGCGATCAGGACCGCCAGTTCGGTGGAGTGCGAGGGGTCGCTGCTCGCCGCGTTCAGGGCGGCGAGAGAGCCACTGGTCAGCGCGAGGCCGATACCGAAGACGACCAGGCCCTGCGCCTGGTGCCGGACCGCCCCGCCCCGGCCGCGCACCCCGAAGGTGAGGCGCCGGTTGGCCGCCGTGTTCGCGACCGCCGACACCAGCAGCGCGAGCGCGTTGGCGACCTGCGAGCCGGAGAAGGACCGGAAGGCGCTGTAGAGGACCAGGTAGAAGAGGGTCGACAGGCCGCCGACCACGCAGAACCCGACGAGCTGGCGGGCCAGGCCCTTCGGGACGTCCTGGACGTCGCGGTCGCGCGGGTCGTCACCGAACGGCCGGGTGAGCCGGTCCAGCGGCAGCGCACCCGTCGTCAGGGCCTTGCCGACCCGCCACACGCCCTTGAGGTCGTCGGTGGCGGTCTTCACGATGTGCACGGTCGAGTCCGGGTCGTCGACCCAGTCGACCGGCACCTCGTGGATGCGCAGCCCCGCGCGCTCGGCGAGCACCAGCATCTCGGTGTCGAAGAACCAGCCGGTGTCCTCGACGAGCGGCAGCAGCACCTGCGCGACATCGCGCCGGATCGCCTTGAAGCCGCACTGCGCGTCGGAGAAACGGGCCTGCAACGAGCCGCGCAGGATCAGGTTGTACGTACGGCTGATGAACTCCCGCTTGGCGCCCCGCACCACGCGCGACGAGCGGGCCAGCCGGGAACCGATCGCCAGGTCGGAGTGGCCGGAGATGAGCGGTGCCACCAGCGGCAGCAGCGCGTTCAGGTCGGTCGACAGGTCCACGTCCATGTACGCGAGGATCGGCGCGTCCGAGGCGGACCAGACGGTCCGCAGCGCCCGGCCGCGGCCCTTCTGCTCCAGCCGGCACGACGTGACCTCGGCCAGGTCCGCCGCCAGCCGCTGCGCCACCTGCGGGGTGGTGTCCGTGGACGCGTTGTCCGCGACGGTGATGCGGAAGGCGTACGGGAAGGTGCGCTTGAGGTGGTCATGCAGTCTGACGACGCATGGACCGAGGTCCTTCTCCTCGTTGTAGACGGGGATCACTACGTCCAGGACAGGCGTACCGGCGTTTCCGGCCGGGAGGTGCTCCCGCGCCGGCAGGGTGCCGGGAGAAGAGTCGGTTCGCATGGGAACGACTCTGGTCAGGCGCCCTGTTCCACCCATGTGGTGGCACTGTGCTGCGCCTGTGAGTGCGATTGCCAGTTGGTTTCGGGGGCCGGCTGGGGGGCCGCCGGGGCGAGCGCGGGCAGGTACAGGGTGAACACCGTGCGGCCGGGAACGCTGTCGACGGTGACCGCGCCGCCGTGCGCGGACGCGACCGCCTGCACGATGGCGAGACCCAGACCGGTGGACCCGGTGGACCGCGAACGCGCGGAGTCGCCGCGCGCGAACCGTTCGAAGACGTGCGGCAGCAGGTCCGGCGGGATGCCCTGTCCGTTGTCCTCGACGTCCACGCACATCCAGGGGCCGCGCCGCTCGATACGGGCGGTGACGGTGGTGCCGGGCGGGGTGTGCTTGCGCGCGTTGCCGAGCAGGTTGACCAGCACCTGCTGGATACGGGCGGCGTCCGCCGACACCAGGGCCGGCTCGTCGGGCAGGTCGAGCCGCCAGTTGTGGTCCATGCCGGCCGCGCGCGCGTCGCTGATGGTGTCGACGACCAGCGGGATGAGGTCGGTGTGCTCGAACTGGAGCGGACGGCCGGCGTCCAGCCGGGCCAGCAGCAGCAGGTCCTCCACCAGGAGGGTCATCCGGCCGGCCTCGGACTCGATACGGCCCAGCGCGTGCCGGGTGTCGGGCCCGACCTGCTCCCGGCCGCGCCGGGTGAGCTCGGCGTAGCCGCGGATGGAGGCGAGCGGGGTGCGCAGCTCGTGGCTGGCGTCGGCGACGAACTGGCGTACCCGCATCTCGCTCTGCTGGCGTGCGTGCAGCGCCCCGTGGACGTGGTTGAGCATGCGGTTGAGCGCGGAACCGACCTGGCCGACCTCGGTGTGCGGGTCGCACTCCGACTCCGGGACCCGCTCGCTGAGGTTCACCTCGCCGGTGTGCAGTGGGAGTTCGGAGACCCGGGTGGCGGTGGCGGCGACCCGGCGGAGGGGCCGGGTGGCGACGTTGACCATCACGGTGCCGGCCAGGGTGGCGGCGATGAGACCGGAGACGGTGAGGCTGACCTCGACGATGATCAGCGTGTTGATGGTGCCGTCGACGTCGGAGGTGGGGATGCCGACGTAGTAGGAACCGTTGTTGCCGGTGACGTACTGCACCTGGTAGCTGCCGAGACCGGGAAGGTCGACGGTGTGCGGCTTGCGGTCCTGGGTGACCGAGCCGAGTACCTTGATCTCGGCCTCGGTGAGAGGCTGGGGCTCCATCTGCGTGAAACCGGCGGAGTTGTTCTGCTTCGTACCGATCTGGCCGCTGGTGATCGACCCGTTCTCGACCTTGGCCGCGAGGGTCTTCGGCGGGTTCGGACCCTGGCTGACGAACTTGCCCAGATCGGTCGTCCGGGGAACGAGCCCCTTGTCCCCCAGGTTGTGGTCCTTGCCGTCGGGGCCTCCGGCGGGCCCACCGGAGGCACGCGCGGCGACCTCCCGCAGGTTGTTGTCCAGCTGCCCGTACAGGTGGTCGCGGAGCACGAGGGTCGTGACCGTCCCGATCACCGCGCAGACCACGGCGATCAGCGTCACGGACACGACGACGAGCCGGGTCCGCAGCGTGCGCGGCTTCCCCGCTCGTCGCTTCTGCGCCCGCGGCCGTCGTCGCCCACTCATGACGCGGCGGGCTTGATCAGGTAACCGGCGCCGCGCCGGGTGTGGATCATCGGCTCCCGGCCCGCGTCTATCTTCCGCCGCAGGTACGAGATGTACAGCTCGACCACGTTGGCCTGGCCGCCGAAGTCGTACGACCACACCCGGTCCAGGATCTGCGCCTTGCTGAGCACCCGCCGCGGGTTGCGCATCAGGAAGCGCAGCAGCTCGAACTCGGTGGCGGTGAGGTGGATGCCCTCCCCGGCCCGCGAGACCTCGTGGCTGTCCTCGTCGAGGGTGAGGTCACCGACGACGAGCACGGAGTCGGAGCGCCGGTCCGCGGCGCCGGAGCGACGGATCAGCCCGCGCAGCCGCGCCACGACCTCTTCGAGGCTGAAGGGCTTGGTGACGTAGTCGTCGCCGCCGGCGGTGAGACCGGCGATCCGGTCCTCGACCGCGTCCTTGGCCGTGAGGAACAGGACGGGCACGTCGGGGAGTTCGCGCCGCAGCCGCCCCAGCACCGTGAGGCCGTCCATGTCGGGCAGCATCATGTCGAGGACGACGGCGTCGGGGCGGAACTCCCGGGCGGTCTGGATGGCGCCCTGGCCGTCGCCCGCACTCCTGATCTGCCAGCCCTCGTAACGCAGGGCCATGGAAAGGAGCTCGGTGATCGACAGTTCGTCGTCCACCACAAGCACTCGGACGGGGCTCCCGTCCGGCCTCAGCAGTTCGGTGCGCCCCTGGGGCGAGGTCGTGGTCATGGCGGACACCTTGTCGGGATCCTCTGAGAACACGCTTTCAGTAATCTGTGTTTTCCCTAAGAAACTCACAGGCGCCTCTCAGGGAACGCCTGGGAACCCCCTCACGTGCGCACGAACTCCGCGCCATGATCGCACACCGCTGTGTGGCTCATGTGGGCCCCCGGTGCGCCGCGGACCTGGGATGAAGCGCCGGTGAACACCTGATGAGAGCCTGCCGGGCCAGGCTTCCCCCGGCCTTCAGAAGAGCCCCTCCTGGGGCGCCGCGAACTCCCTTACCGGCAGGGTCGGCAGGGCGCCGTCCGGCTCCGCGACGGCGGTCAGTTCCCAGCCGGGCAGCAAGCGCGTGTCGAGGACGATCACCCCGCTCCGGGTGGCGAGGTGCAGATCCGGCCCGGCGGCCGCGACGAGTTCGCCGCTCACCCCGGCACCGGGAGCGAGCCCGACCACCTCACCGACGGCCGCGGGGATCCCCGCAAGCCCGAACACCCGCACATGGTCGACGACTTGGCAGGGCTCCGGGACGAGCGCCTCCGGCCACCCGCCGAGCGCGAGGGCGCGTGCGTGCAACAGCTCGATCTCGGCGGCCCGTTCCCCCTCGCCCCCGGGCAGCACGGACCGTACGACGCGCTTGTCGCGGTACGGGATCCGGTCCGGCACCTTGAGCGCGGCGCGGAGCAGTTCCTCGGCCCGCCGTGCGGCCATCAGCGGCCCGGCACCCAGCCAGCTGAAGCAGACGGCACCCTGCTCCAGCAACCGCGCCGGCCCCCGCTCGACAGCGGTGATCCCGACCTTGGCCATCCCGGGCCCGAACCACGCGAGATACACGTGGTACGGCCGGGGGTCGTCGGCGATCGTGTCGGCGGCGACGGAGTGCGCCCGGTCCAGCCGCGCACACTCCTCGCACCGCGCGCCGGTGCTCCGCGCCGACACGCCCGCCCGGACCGGACAGGGGTTCCCCCGCGCCCCCACGCACTCCCGGGCACCGCCCTCGACAGCCCTGAAGGCGACCCGTCTCCCCCGGACGAGCGGACTGCGCCGCCCACCGCTCCACGCCAGCACGGGCCCGTCGTCCGACCACCGCAGACCCGAGGACTTCCACACCTGTGCCATCACTCACGAGGGTAGAGACCACCACTGACAACGACCGGGCCGCCCCGGTCAGCCACCGGCCTCAGAGACGGCCACCTCCGGCCCCGCCGTGCGCCCCGCACCGGCGGCGCCGCCCTCGTCGCCCGCGCCCCCCGTCGGCCGGAGCGCGGCCGACGTACGACGCCCCCGGCCCGCCGGCCGGCAGGACACGCATCCGGGGTGGCCGTCGCGGGCCCCGGCGTCACGCACCCCGAGAGCCCACTGCGCCCTGGCCCGCGGTCCCGGCGGCTTGCCCCAGCCGGCCAGGTGCAGATACCAGGTGACCAGGACACTCACGGCACACACCGCGAGCCCGGCGACCAGGGCGGGAACCGAGACCGTACACACCGCCAACCCCAGCAGACCGCTGCCGACCGTCGCGATCGCCGTTCCGGTCCACCCCGCGACCGTATGACCTTCGTCGTGCTGACTCACGTACCCGTCCCCCTCGTCAGGACCGACTAGAATCCCTCACAACGTAAGTAATTTACTCCCTGAATCTCTCACGCACTAAGGGAATCCGTGAGGTCTTCGACGAGGAACCGGGAACGACCGTGCAAGGCACACCTCGACCGCCCGCCGACCCGGCCCGCGCGCTGTCCGCCATGGACCGCCTCATCGCGGCCCACCTGATCGGCCGGCAGGAACTGGCCCGGCGACTCGGGCTGAGCGCCACGGACCTGACGTGCTTCGGTTTCGTCCTGGAGGCGGGCGACGACCTGTTGACGGCGGGCGACCTGGCCGCCCGCGCCCACGTGACGACGGGCGCGGTGACCGGCATCCTCAACCGCCTGGAGCGCGCCGGGTACGTCGCCCGGCGCCCCGACCCGAAGGACCGCCGCAGGGTCCGCGTCGCCGCGCTCCCGGACGCCGCCACCCGCGTGGCAGGCGTGCACTCCGGCCACTACGAACGCCTCACCGAACTGTTCGCCGACTACACACCCGCCGAACTGGCCACCCTCACCGACTGGTTCACGCGGGCGACCGCACTGGCTCACGACCACCTGGAAAGGCTGACCCGCACCGACTCGCCCGGAAAATCGAACACATGATTGAATCCGGTCATGCGAACGTTCCCCGACGACCTCGCCCGGGCGCAGCAGGAGTGGAGTGCCGTCTACCGGCGGCTGGCCGCGCGCCCCGGCCGCACCGAGCTGCGCCGACGCCTGTACCGGCTGTCGGTCCAGGTCTTCTTCCACCCCTACTGGCAGCAGCACCGCCCGGCCCCCGCGGCCTGGCGGGAACTGCGTGACCTGGCGCGGCCGTACGGGGACACGAGCGAGCGGGTCCGCCCATGACGTACTGGAATGCGGGACCGGTCGTCCCGGACGATCCTGAAGACATGTCCGGACCGATTCGCGTGATCATCCACCCGCCGTCCCCCACCGGCGGCCGGCGCGTCCGCGTGGACGGCGAGATCCTCGGCCTGGCCCACAACACGACCGACGTCGCGGAGTTCCTCCGCCGCGCCGGACTGGAGATCGATCCGGCGGAGGTCGCGGAGGCCCCGTGGATCGACTGGCGGGGACCGGGCCCGGACCACTGGGGCCCGGAACCCACCGACTGACCGCCCCGGCCCGGCCCGCACGACGCGAAAGGCCCCGGATCTCTCCGGGGCCTTTCCAAGATGTGCACTCGGCAGGATTCGAACCTGCAACCTTC
>NZ_JBEYFC010000287.1:0-11315 GCF_040634175.1 Streptomyces sp. NPDC007162 | reverse complement strand
CCGACCTGCTCGTCCGTGACCGCGAGGAACTCGGCCTGCTGGAGAGCCGGGACGCCGGCAAGACCGTCGAAGAGGGCCGCGTCGACATCGACTGCGTCGCCGACGCCTTCCGTTACTTCGCCGATCTGGTGGCGGGGGAGGGCGCGGGCCGGGTGGTGGACGCGGGCTCGCCCGACATCCACAGCGTCGTCGTGCACGAGCCGATCGGCGTCTGCGCCCTCATCACCCCCTGGAACTACCCCCTGCTCCAGGCCAGCTGGAAGATCGCCCCGGCGCTCGCGGCCGGCAACACGTTCGTGATCAAGCCGAGCGAGATCACCCCGCTGACCACCGTCGCCCTGATCGGCCTGCTGGCCGAGGCCGGACTGCCCTCCGGTGTCGCGAACATCGTCACCGGACCCGGGCACAGCGTGGGCGCCCGCCTCGCCGAGCACCCCGACGTCGACCTGGTCTCCTTCACCGGCGGTCTGGTCAGCGGCGTCAAGGTCGCCCAGGCCGCCGCGCCCACCGTCAAGAAGGTCGCGCTCGAACTCGGCGGCAAGAACCCCAACGTGGTCTTCGCCGACGCCTGCGCCACCGAGGAAGGCTTCGACACCGCCGTCGACCAGGCCCTCAACGCCGCGTTCATCCACAGCGGCCAGGTCTGCTCGGCCGGTGCCCGGCTGATCGTCGAGGAGCCTCTGAGGGAACGATTCGTCGCCGAACTCGCCCGGCGGGCGGCGAAGATCCGCCTCGGCCGGGGCACCGCGGACGGCGTCGAGTGCGGCCCGCTCGTCTCCGAACAGCAGCGCGCCAAGGTCGAGGCGTACGTGGCGTCGGCGCTCGCGGAGGGCGCGGTGCTGCGCTCCGGCGGCAGGCGCCCCGAGCCGTCCCCGGACCGGCCCGCCACCGGCTACTTCTACGAGCCGACCGTCCTCGACCAGTGTCACCGCGAGATGAAGGTGGTGCGCGAGGAGGTCTTCGGCCCGGTCCTCACCGTCGAGACCTTCCGCACCGAGGACGAGGCGGTCGCCCTCGCCAACGACACCGAGTACGGCCTTGCGGGCGCCGTCTGGACCACGGACGCCGGGCGGGCACGCCGGGTCGCGGGGCGGCTGCGGCACGGCACCGTCTGGATCAACGACTTCCACCCCTACCTCCCGCAGGCGGAGTGGGGCGGCTTCGGGAAGAGCGGGACCGGCCGGGAGCTGGGCCCCGCCGGGCTCGCCGAGTACCGCGAGACCAAGCACGTCTACCAGAACCTCGCGCCGAAGCCGGTGCGCTGGTTCGCCGGCTGAACCCCCACAAAGTCCCGCCGGCGAACCTGCTCCGCCCCGTTCTCCCACCCCCCAGGAGTAACCACCCCATGGCCGATCACACACAGGAATTCGACTATGTCGTCATAGGCGGCGGAACAGCGGGTTCCGTCATCGCCTCCCGCCTCACCGAGAACCCCGACGTCACCGTCGCCGTGATCGAGGGCGGCCCCAGCGACGTCGGCCGCGACGACGTCCTCACGCTGCGCCGCTGGATGGGCCTGCTCGGCGGCGACCTCGACTACGACTACCCGACCACCGAGCAGCCGCGCGGCAACTCCCACATCCGGCACAGCCGGGCCCGCGTCCTCGGGGGCTGTTCCTCCCACAACACGCTCATCGCCTTCAAGCCGCTGCCCTCCGACTGGGACGAGTGGGAGGCGGCCGGCGCCAAGGGCTGGGGCGCGGTGCCGATGGAGGCCTACTTCGCCCGCCTCCTCAACAACATCGTCCCGGTCGACGAGCAGGACCGGAACGCCATCGCCCGCGACTTCGTCGACGCGGCCCAGGCGGCCCTGGACGTCCCGCGCGTCGAGGGCTTCAACCGCAAGCCGTTCACCGAGGGCGTCGGCTTCTTCGACCTCGCCTACCACCCCGAGAACAACAAGCGCTCCAGCGCGTCGGTGGCCTACCTGCACCCGGTCATGGACGAGCGCCCCAACCTCCGCATCTTCCTGGAGACCTGGGCCTACGAACTGGTACTGGACGGCACCCGCGCCGACGGCGTCCGGGTACGCACCAAGGACGGCGAGGACCTGCTGATACGGGCCCGGAGCGAGGTCGTCCTGTGCGCCGGCGCCGTCGACTCCCCGCGCCTGCTCCTGCACTCGGGCATCGGCCGCCGCGAGGACCTGGAGGCACTCGGCATCCCGGTCGCGCTCGACCTCCCGGGCGTCGGCGAGAACCTCCTCGACCACCCCGAGTCGGTGATCGTCTGGGAGACCCACGGCCCCATACCGGAGAACTCCGCGATGGACTCCGACGCGGGTCTGTTCGTCCGCCGCGACCCCGAACACGCGGGCCCGGACCTGATGTTCCACTTCTACCAGATCCCGTTCACCGACAACCCGGAGCGGCTGGGCTACGAACGCCCCGCGCACGGCGTCTCGATGACTCCGAACATCCCCAAGCCGCACAGCCGCGGCCGGCTCTACCTGACCAGTGCCGACCCGTCCGTGAAGCCCGCGCTGGACTTCCGCTACTTCACCGACGAGGACGACTACGACGGCCGCACCCTCGTCGACGGCATCCGCATCGCCCGCGAGATCGCGCGCACCGAGCCACTGGCCGGCTGGCTCAAGCGCGAGGTCTGCCCCGGCCCCGAGATCGTCGGCGACGCCGAGCTGAGCGAGTACGCCCGCAAGGTCGCGCACACCGTGTACCACCCGGCGGGTACCTGCCGGATGGGCGCGACCGACGACGAACTGGCGGTCGTCGACCCGGAGTTGCGCATCCGAGGCCTGGACGGCATCCGGATCGCCGACGCCTCCGTCTTCCCGACCATGCCGGCCGTGAACCCGATGATCGGAGTGCTGATGGTCGGCGAGCGGGCCGTGGACCTGCTGAAAGGCGGTGCGTGATGAGTAGCACGACCCCGACCCCCACCCCGACCCCCACCCCGACCCCCACTCCCGCCCCGGCTCCGGCCGGGACCCCTGTCTTCTCCGTCGACGGCCTGTGGAAGGTGTTCGGTCCGAAGGCCGACCGCGTCCCCGGGGACCCCGAACTGACCGGGCTCACGCCCGCGGAACTCCGCTCCCGCACCGGCTGCACGGCCGCCGTCCGCGACGTCTCCTTCGACGTGCGCAAGGGCGAGGTCTTCGTGGTCATGGGCCTGTCGGGGTCCGGCAAGTCGACCCTGGTGCGCTGCCTGACCCGGCTCATCGAACCGACCGCCGGCACGATCGCCATCGACGGGGAGGACGTCCGTGCGATGGACCGGGGCCGGCTGCGTGAACTGCGCAGGCACCGCGCCGCGATGGTCTTCCAGCACTTCGGGCTCCTGCCGCACCGGTCCGTCCTCGACAACGTGGCCTACGGCCTGGAGATCCAGGGCGTCGGCAGGGCCGAGCGGCGCGAGCGGGCCGCGGAGGTCGTCGCCAAGGTCGGCCTGGAGGGAATGGAACAGCGCAGGCCCGGTCAGTTGTCCGGTGGGCAGCGCCAACGTGTCGGGCTGGCCCGGGCGCTGGCCGTGGACCCGGAGGTCCTTCTCTTCGACGAGCCGTTCAGTGCGCTGGACCCGTTGATCCGGCGGGACATGCAGGAGGAGGTCGTGCGCCTGCACCAGGAGGAGGGCCGCACGATGGTCTTCATCACGCACGACCTGAACGAGGCGCTGAAGCTCGGCGACCGTATCGCCCTCATGCGTGACGGGCGGGTGGTGCAGCTGGGCACCCCCGAGGAGATCGTCGGCTCCCCGGCCGACGACTACGTCCGCGAGTTCGTGCGGGACGTACCGCGCGAGCAGGTGATGACGGTGCGCCGTGCCATGCGGCCGCCTGCGGCGGGCGAGGGCGGGGAAGGGCCCGCGGTCACGCCGGCCGCGACGGTGGCCGAGGCGATCGAGGTGGTCGCGGGGGCCGGTGTCCCGGCGCGGGTCGTGGAGGGGGAACGGTGTGTCGGTGTCGTGGACGCCGACGCGTTGCTGGGGGTGGTGGCGAAGACCGCTGCGGGCAGTGCTCCGGCCGCGGCCGAGCGGGGGCCGGTCGCGCAGTTCCCCGCGCCCTCGGGTGAGGACCCGCAGCGCCCGCCGGAGAGCGCACCGGCACAGGTGGGCGCGGCGGTGCCCGGTGAGCGCGGGCAAGTGAAACCCCCCGCGCCGCGTACCACCCCGGAGGGTGTCTGATGGCAACGATCAGTGTCCCGAGCCCCCGTCGCCTGTCCCTCCCCGCCAACCAGGCCGTGCGCAAGCTGCTCGCCCTGGCCGTCGTCGCCGCGGTCCTCGTGCCGTTCGCCAACTCCCGTTGGGGCAGCGCGGCCTGGCCGCACAGTCTCACCGTCGATCTCACCAAGCCGCTGGCCTCCGCCAGCAACTGGGTCATCGACAACCGTGACACCCACCCCCTCTTCCTCTACTTCTTCGGCTACATCAGCGAGGCGGTCGTCCTCACCGTCCGCGCCGTCTACCTCACCCTTCTCGCCGCCGGCTGGCCCGGCGTCGCCGTGCTCGCCGCCGCGGTCGCCCATCGCGTCGCCGGTCCCCGGCTCGCCGTCGGCACGGCCGTCGCCTTCCTCGCCTGCGGTGCCCTCGGCATGTGGGTGCCGACGATGCAGACCCTCGCGCTGATGGTCGTGGCCGTGCTGGCGTCCGTCGCCGTCGGCCTCGTCCTCGGACTCGGTGCCGGTCTCTCCGACCGGCTGCACCGCGCCCTGCGCCCCGTCCTCGACACCATGCAGGTGCTGCCCGCCTTCGCGTACCTCCTGCCCGTCGTCCTGGTCTTCGGCATCGGCGTCCCCGCCGCCGTCCTCGCCACCGTCGTCTACGCGGCCCCGCCGATGGCCCGGCTCACCGCCCTCGGTCTGCGCGGCGCCGACCCCGAGGTCCTGGAGGCCGTGGAGTCACTGGGCGCCACCCGCCGCCAGCGGCTGCTGACCGCCCGTATCCCGCTGGCCCGCAGGGACCTCCTCCTCGGCCTCAACCAGACGATCATGATGGCGCTGTCGATGGCCGTCATCGCCTCCGTCATCGGCGCCGGCGGCCTCGGTGACCGCGTCTACCAGGCGCTCGCCTCGGTCGACGTGGGCGCGGCCCTCGCGGCCGGTATCCCGATCGTCCTGCTGGCGGTCGTACTGGACCGCATCACCGCGGCGGCGGGAGAGCGGGGCGACACCCGCAAGCCGGCCGCCGGTCTCCTGTACGCGCTCGGCGCCACCGTCGCCGTCGCGGTGGCGGCCCGGCTCCTCGGCCTGCTGGACTGGCCCGCGTCCTGGACCCTGAACTTCGCCGAGCCGGTCAACCGGGCCGTGGACTGGATGACCGCCCATCTGTATTCCGGCGTCCCGGTCGTCGGCGGCACCGCCGACTGGGCGGGGCACTTCACCACCTGGGTCCTCGACCCGCTCCGGGACGGCCTCCAGTGGCTGCCCTGGTGGGCGGTGCTGCTGGTGGTCGCCGCCCTGGCGTGGCTGATCGGCACCTGGCGCACCGCGCTCACCGCCGTCCTCGCGATGGCCGCGATCGGCGTGCTGGGCGTGTGGGAGCCCTCGCTGGACACGCTGTCGCAGGTGCTTGCGGCCGTCGCCGTGACCCTCGTGCTGGGCTTCGCGACCGGTGTCGCGGCTGCCCGCAGCGAGCGGGTCGAGCGCGCCCTGCGTCCCGTCCTCGACGTCTTCCAGACCATGCCGCAGTTCGTGTACCTCATCCCCGTGGTGGCGCTGTTCGGGGTCGGCCGCGCCCCGGCGGTCGCCGCCGCCGTCGTCTACGCCCTGCCGGCCGTCGTACGGATCACCGCGCAGGGTCTGCGGCAGGTGGACCCGGCCGCCCTGGAGTCCGCGCGCTCGCTCGGCGCCACCGGCCGTCAGCAGCTGACGCAGGTCCAGCTGCCGCTGGCCCGGCCCGCGTTGCTGCTCGCCGTCAACCAGGGCGTGGTGCTCGTCCTCGCCGTCGTCATCATCGGCGGACTGGTCGGCGGTGGCGCGCTGGGCTACGACGTGGCCTTCGGTCTCGCCCAGGGCGACCTGGCGACGGGGCTGGTGGCGGGCGCCGCCATCGTCTGCCTCGGGCTGATGCTCGACCGGGTCACCCAGCCCACGGAACGCCGGCCCCGGAAGGGAGCGTGACCATGCGCCGCACCACTGTCGTCACCGCCGCCTCCGTCCTGGTCCTCACGACCGGCTGCGGTGCCGCCGACATGACCAAACAGGCCTCGCCGTTCGCCAACGCCCAGGGGTCGAAGACGGTCACCCTGTCCGTGCAGTCCTGGGTGGGCGCGCAGTCGAACGTCGCCGTCGCCCAGTACCTGCTGGAGCACAAGCTCGGCTACCGGGTCGAGACCGTGCAGGTGGACGAGGTCCCGGCGTGGGACGCGCTCAGCCAGGGACGCGTCGACGCGATCCTGGAGGACTGGGGCCACCCCGACCAGGAGAAGCGGTACGTCGACGACAAGAAGACCATCGCCGCGGCCGGCGGCCTCGGGGTCACCGGGCACATCGGCTGGTTCGTGCCGACCTATCTCGTCAGGCAGCATCCGGACATCACGAACTGGAAGAACCTGAACAAGTACGCCTCGCTGTTCCGCACCGCGGAGAGCGGCGGCAAGGGACAACTGCTCGACGGCTCACCGTCGTACGTCACCAACGACAAGGCGCTGGTGAGCAACCTGAAGCTGGACTACCAGGTCGTCTTCGCCGGTTCCGAGGCCGCCCAGATCACCCAGATCAAGCAGTTCGCCAAGGAGAAGAAGCCCTTCCTGACCTACTGGTACGCGCCGCAGTGGCTGTTCAAGAAGGTGCCGATGACCGAGGTGAAGCTGCCCGCGTACAAGGAGGGCTGTGACGCCGACGCGGCCAAGGTCGCCTGCGCCTACCCGCACACCCCGCTGCAGAAGTACCTCAACGCGGACTTCGCGCGGTCCGGCGGCAGGGCGGCTGCCTTCCTGAAGAAGTTCCGCTGGACGACCGAGGACCAGGACCAGGTCTCCCTGATGATCGCCGAGCAGAAGCTGAGCCCCGAGGAGGCCGCCGCGAAGTGGGTGGACGCCCACCCCGACGTGTGGAAACGCTGGCTGCCCTGAGCCTGCCGCCGGGCGCGGCGCCGCGTCACCGGTCCGGCCGTAGCGCGGTGACCCGACGGTGTGTCCGGCGGTTACCCCTGCGGCCGATGCCCGAGGGAGGCGTACGTGGTCCACACACGGAAGAACGTCAACAGCTTGACCCGAGCCGAGCGGCGCCGGTTCGTGGGCGCGCTGTTGGAGGTCAAACGCCGCGGTGAGTACGACGAGTTCGTGCGGGTGCACATCGCGCACAACTCCGCCGACCGGGAACACCGGTTGCGCACCGCCCACATGGCGCCCTCCTTCCTGCCCTGGCACCGCAAGCTGCTGCTCGAACTGGAGCGGGCGCTGCGCAGGGTGGACGCGTCGGTGACGGTGCCGTACTGGGACTGGACCCGGGACCGGGCGCCGAACTCCCCGCCGTGGACCGATGATCTGCTCGGCGGCAACGGACGGCGCTCGGACCGGCAGGTGATGACGGGCCCCTTCGCCTACCGGGCGGGCCACTGGAAGATCACCGAGAACGTGACCGACGTGCCGTACCTCACCCGCGATCTCGGCCGTGCCCGCGCCCCGCTCCGGCTGCCGACCGCGCGCGACCTCGAATTCGCGCTGTCCGACCCGGTGTACGACAGCTGGCCCTGGAACTCGGCGGTCACCCGCGGATTCCGCAACAAGCTGGAGGGCTGGGGGAGGGGCCGGGGCAGCGTCTCCTGGCAGAACCACAACCGGGTCCACCACTGGGTCGGCGGCGTGATGCTCAGCGCCGCCTCCGTCAACGACCCCGTCTTCTGGCTGCACCACTCCTTCGTCGACCTGCTGTGGACCCGCTGGCAGCAGCGGAACCCCGGCCACGGGTACCTGCCCGAGCGGCCCCCCGGCGCGGGCGATCCCCAGCGCGGCCGGGTGGTGGCCCGGCACGAACGGCTGCCACCGTGGGACGTCACACCCGCCGAACTCGAGGACGTCAGCGGGATCTACCGGTACGAGTGAGGCGGGGCGCTTGTCCGTTCGAGATGTCACACATCCCGCTGAAAAGACGGCGACACAGCGGCCATCGCGCGCGTACGGCGTCCCCTTGATGAAGCTGGTGTCTTCTGCGAAGGAGACGCCACCGTGCGAATTTCTGACATCCAGCGCTGCGAAATCCGGCCGGGACGGCTCGTCGAGTGGAGGTTCAGCCCGGTGACCATCGCGGCCGCGGCAGCGCTGCCACCGGATCCGAGGCCGCCGGCCTACATCCAGGAGTCGCACATCAGGACGGCCCGGTCGGTGCGGGAGGACGGACTGTTCGTACCGACCTGGCTCGGTGCGGCGTTCGACCTGCCGGGGCCGGCCGACCTCGACGCGCTGGAACGGGCGTTGCGGGACTGGACGCTGCGGCACGAGACGCTGCGCAGCGGCTTCCGGTGGGCCGGTGACGACATGCACCGGTTCACCCTCGACGAGAACGACGTGTCCCTGCACCGCGAGGTGGTCGGCGACTTCACCGACGCGGGGGCGCTCTCCCGGTACCTGCAGGATCGGTTCGACGCCGCGGCGGACGCGCTCGGCTGGCCGAACCTCATCTACACGGCGGTCGTGCGCGAGGACTCCACCAGCGTGTACATGGCCTTCGACCACACCAACGTGGACGCCTACTCCCTGCACCGGCTCCCGGAGGAGATCCACGGCCTGTACGCGGCGGCCGTCACCGGAAATCCCGTCACCGGCCCGGCCGTCGGGAGTTACGTCGACTTCTGCGAGCAGGAGCGGGCGAACGCGGACGGCATCGACGACACCCACGCGATCGTCGCGCGCTGGCGGGAGTTCATCGCCCGGTGCGGCGGCCGGCTCCCGGAGTTCCCCGTCGACCTGGGTCTGCAGCCCGGCGGCGAACTGCCCACCCAGAAGCTGGTGTGCGAGCCGCTCGTCGACGCGGACGCCGCCGCCGCGTTCGAGGCGTACTGCCGTCCCTACGGCGGCAGTCTGGTCGGCATCCTGGCCGCGACCAGCCTGATCGTCCACGAACTCGGCGGCGAGCCGGTCTACCGCACCGTCGTGCCGTTCCACACCCGGCTGAAGTCGGCCTGGTCGGACTCCGTGGGCTGGTACGTCGGCGGCGCCCCCATCGAGGTGCCCGCGGCAGCGGACCTGGACGGCGCGCTCGACACGGTCCGTGCCGAGCTGCGGGCCAACCGTTCGCTGGCGCGCATCCCGCTGGCCCGCGTACTGCGGCTGCTCGGCGCGGACTTCCGGCCGACCTCACCCGACATGTACTCGATCATCTCGTACGTGGACGCCCGGCTCATCCCCGGCGCCGCCGACTGGGCCGAGCAGAAGGCGTACGGGCTGATCCGGGTGTCGTACGGGGACCAGGTGTGCGCCTGGGTCAACCGGCTGCACGAAGGGCTCTGGTTCGCCTGCCGCCACCCGGACACCGACATCGCCTACAAGAACGTGCGCCGGTATGTCGAGAGGCTGCGGGACCTGATCCTCTCCGTGCCCGCGCCGGATCGCTCGCGGGCCGCGGAGCTGGCGCTCTCCTGACGCAACTCACCCCATCCATAAGGTGATTATGTGCTGCTATGTCACTCTCAGGATGGATGTCCGTTGTGGAACCCCTTGTCCTGCTACTGCTAGTGTTCAACGCGTCACGCTAGGCAACAAATTCGCCGCAGAGCAAAGGACCGAGGGTTCCATGCGCAAGCTTCAGCAGGTCGTGATCGCAGCAGTGGCGGCCGCCGGCGGCCTGTCCGCCGTCGGTGCCACCCCCGCCGTGGCCGACTCCTACGACAGTGGGCCGCAGGTGTCCAACCACTACCGTCCCTACCAGGAGTGCAGCCCGCAGACGGTGTCCGAGAACGACGTCCCGATCGGCGTGCTCGGTCTCGCCGACACCCTCGACACCACCTGCGGCCAGTACAACCAGGCCTTCACCGGCTGAGTCCGGCGGCTGTCCGCACGAAGGAAGGCGCATCACGTGTTCAGCGGGAAGAAGATCGCAGCCGTCTCGGGACTCGTCGGCGGCATCGCCGTGGCCTGCGTCGGGCTCACCCCGGCGTACGCCGCGGCGGGCCCGGGGAAGTGCACCGACGACCTCATGGGCAACCTCACCTGCACCCAGCGGATCAGTGGCGAGGTTCCCGAGGACGGTGCCATGCAGCACCAGGAGACCTGCAAGCCGGTGCAGCCCGTGCAGCTGCCCGCCGTCCTCGGGCAGGGGACGGAGCGGCTCGGCCCCGAGGTGACCTGTTCCCCCACGACCGTGGGGGTGGCGCCGGTGGAGAGGGGCGACGAGCAGGAGCCGTCCACCGGTCCGTTCGGCGTCATGAGCCGGATCCTTCCGGTCGGCGTCCGGTAACGCTTATACGGCAGACGGGGCTGACGCGCCACACGCCGAGTGGAGATCCTCGAATGACTACCTAGCGTGTGTATATGCTCACATTAAGTAGTCAGCCCGGGCGTTCCCGCCTGGACAAGAAAGGGTCAATCATGCGTAAGTTTCAGCGCGTCGCACTCGTAGCGGCGACGGTCGCGGGGCTCTCCCTCCTCGGTGCCGGGGTCAGCTCCGCCGCCGGTGGCGAGGACGCGCCCCCGCAGATCACCGCCGTGGCCAACTCGACTGCCAACGCCCTGGCCGTCGGCGGCGGTTACTACGCCGCTCCGCAGGCCCAGCCCCAGGCGCAGCCGGAGGCCCAGCCGCAGGAGCAGGAGCAGGGTAACCCCGGTCCGGAGCAGGGTGGTTACGACCAGAACCAGGGTGGCGAGTAAAGAAGCACCCCGCACGAACTCGGCATCCCCGGTCGGCACGGATCCGCTCCGTCCACCGGTGTGCTGAGTGACAACCATGGCGAAGGCAGCCCGGACGCACCCCGACTCCGTCGGGGGTCGCGTCCGGGCTGCGTTGCTTCGCCCTTCGAAAAGGAAGACAACTCATGTTCCCTTCGCGGAAGATCGCCACTGCCTCCGGGCTCCTCGGAAGCCTCGCCGTGCTCTGCGTCGGCGCCGGGCACGCGTACGCGGACCCGTCCCCGGCCGACTGCAGGACCACCGCCCAGGGCGGCACCGTCTGCGTGCACAAGAGCGAGACGCACGTCGACAAGAACGGCACCCACGTCCTCAAGCAGGCGCAGGACTGCTCGACCTCCGACCGGCCGCAGGTGCTGTTCCCGGGGGACCAGGCCGCGGGCGACGGCTCCGCCGCCGTGGGAGAGGTCGTCGACTGCTCCAACAAGGCGGAGCTGCCCAAGGGCTTCAAGAGGCCGCACATCGAGTTCTGAGCGCCGGAAACGACAATCCCCGGTTTCCCGGCCGACGGCCGGGAAAC
>NZ_JBEYFC010000286.1:0-11318 GCF_040634175.1 Streptomyces sp. NPDC007162 | reverse complement strand
ACCGCGTGCAGTGCGCCCCTCGCGCTGCCCCCGCCCGCCGGAGCGCCCGCCCGGTGCCTGCGCCCGTCGCGATGCAGCAGCACGCCGGGCGCGAACCGGCGCAGAACCAGGGTGTCCAGTCCCGGGGTGAGTCGTAGTTCCGGGTAGGACGTGGACATGAGCTGGCCGATCCGGTCGAGCCGGAAGCCGTCGACCTTCTCGGTCGACATCCGCCCGCCGACGTAAGGGGCGGCCTCCAGGACCGCGGTCGTCACTCCTGCGCTGTTCAGCCGATGAGCCGCGGAGAGTCCGGCGACACCGGCTCCCACGACGACGACGTCCGCCTGGTACGCGGGCTCATGCACGAGGCCCCTCCTCGATTGCGCGTCCGGTGGAGACGTGATGCCCCCAACCCGCTCCGGGGATACCCGAGTTCGGGTCGAGGTTAGGGTGCTGACCGGTCAAGGACAGTCGCGCATGAACAGGGCACGGTCGCACGGCGGTCGCATACGGTCACAGGGGTCGTCACGCCGCGCGGATCGCGTCCTCGATGTCCGGGAACGCGAACGTGAACCCCGACTCCAGCAGCCGCTTCGGCACCACCCGTTGGCTTCCGAGCACGTCCCCGGCCAGCTCACCGAGGGCGGCCCGCAGGGCCGCCGCGGGCACCGGGAAGAGGGCCGGGCGGTTCAGCACCCGGGCCATCGCCGCGGTGATCTCACGGTTCGTCAGGGGGTGGGGCGCGGTGAGGTTGAACGGGCCGGAAAGACCCTCGGTCTCCATCAGGAAGCGGATCGCGGCCACCTCGTCGTGCAACGCGATGTACGACCAGTATTGGCGCCCGTCGCCCAGCCGGCCACCCAGGCCCGCCTTGAACAGCGGGAACAGCCGCCCCCACGCCCCGCCGCCACGCGCCACCACCAGGCCGGTACGGGTGAACACCGTCCGCACCCCCGCGTGCCGCGCCGGGTCCGCCGCCGCCTCCCACTCCACGCACAGCGACGGCAGGAAACCGTCCCCGGGCGGAGCGTCCTCGGTCACGGCCCGGTCACCGGTGTCGCCGTAGATGCCCACCGCGCTGCCGCTGACGAACACCCGCGGCGGCTCCGCCAGCTCGGCCACCGCACGGGCGAGCGCCGCCGTGCCGAGCACCCGGCTGTCCCGGATCTCCCGCTTGTAGGCGGCCGTCCAGCGCCGGTCGCCGATCCCGGCCCCGGCGAGGTTCACCACCGCGGCACAACCGGCCAGCCCGGCCGTGTCCACGTACTGCCCGCCGGGGTCCCAGCAGACCTCGTCGGGCCCGTGCGCGGCCCGCCGCACGAGCCGGACCACCTCGTGCCCGTCCGCCCGCAGGGACCGCACCAGGGCGCTGCCGATGAGACCGGACGCACCGGCCACCGCGATACGAGAGCGTTCCATGGCACCCAGCATGCCTGGACGGGGACCGGAAAACGCGTGGGGGGACCCGTGCCGGAGCTCTTAGGGTGACCGCATGCCAGAGCCGCACATACGCACCGCCCTGCCCGACGACGACGAGGAGCTCTCCGCCCTCGACCGTGAGACCTGGTCGCACCGGCACGCCGTACTGCCCCGGCCGGAGCCGCCGTACGAGCCCTTCTTCAGCGAGCGGCACGCCCCCGAGGACACCCTGGTCGCCGAACTCGACCGGCGGATCGTCGGCTACATCCGCCTCGGCCTCGCCTACCGGCTCGCCGCCAACGCGCACGTCCGGCAGATCCAGGGCCTCGCGGTCGCCGAGGACGCCCGCGGGCAGGGCGTCGCCCGGGCGCTGCTGCGGGCCGCCATGGACGAGGCCCGCCGCCGCGGTGCCCGCCGGATCAGGCTCGGCGTCCTCGGGCACAACGCCCCGGCACGCCGGCTCTACGCCTCGGAGGGCTTCGCCGTCGAGGGCGTGCTGCCGGGGGAGTTCCTCCTGGACGGCGAGTACGTCGACGACGTGATCATGGGCCGGTCGCTGTGACGGTCAGGGCGTGATCAGCTCGCCGGTGTCCACCGCCGAGGTGGCCCGTGCCCCGCGCGCGGCGTCCGCGGTCACCTCGTCGGCCGTCAGCACGTACCCCGTCTCGCTGTCCGACGTGGAACGGGCGAACACCACGCCGTACACCCTGCCGCCGGTGGTCAGCAGCGGGCCGCCGGAGTTGCCGGGGCGGACCGTGGAGCGGATCGAGTAGATCTCCCGGGTCACCGTGGCGTCGTTGTAGATGTTCTGCCCGGTGGCCTGCACCTTGTTCGCCACCGTGGCCGCCTGGAGATTCAGGTCGCCGTCCTGCGGATAGCCGGCGACCACCGCCGAGTTCCCGCGCGACGCCGAGGTGTCGAACCTCAGCACCGGCGCCCGCAGCTGCGGCACGTACAGCACCGCCACGTCCCGGTCCGGGTCGAAGAGCACGACCTGCGCGTCGTACGACGCCCCGACCCCGCCGATCCGCACGCTCGGGTTGTCGATGCCGGCCACCACGTGCGCGTTGGTCATCACGTGCTCCGGCGCGAACACGAAGCCGCTGCCCTCGCGGCCCTGGGTGCCGGAGGAACCCTCGATCTTGACCGTGCTGCGCTTCGCCGCGTTCGTGGCCGCCGCCGTCACGTTGTCGCCGGAGGGCTTGGCGACCTGGGCCGTCGACTCGTTCTCGAACGGGTTGAAGACCTGCGGGAAACCCGCCTCGGTGAGCGCCGAGGTGGCCCGCGAGAACCAGGCGGGCGTGGTGTCCGGCATGGTGTGCTGCACCGCGCCGAGCACCCGGGAGTCCCGGATCGCCGTCGTCACCGCGGGCGACGAGGACGCGCCCAGGACGCTCGCCGCCACCCAGGCCACGATCAGCACCGCCACCGAGTTGGCGACCGCCCCGCCCAGCCCGTCCGCCACCCGCAGCGGACCCTGGTCCAGCTCCCGGCGCAGCCGCAGCGCCAGCCGTCCCGCCAGCTCGTGCCCCGCCACCGCGGGCACCAGCACCGTGAGCACCGCGACCACCGTCGCCGTCGCCGTCCCGCGGGTGACCAGTTCCATCACCCACGGCAGCACCCACACGCCCACCACCGCGCCGCCCACGAACCCGGCCAGCGACACACAGCCGGCCACCAGTCCGCGCCGGTAGCCGGCCGCCGCGTACGCGAGGACCACCAGTACGAGCACCAGGTCGAGCAGGTCCACGGAGCCGCCTTTCTCTCGGTGCCCTTGAATACGCTCGGGACAGGTCCAGTGATCAGTTCACGCGCGCGGGAACCCCGGTAACCGGCCACGCACGCGTGTACCCCGTGAAACGCCCCGGACCGGGACGATGGTTCCACCAGGTGGCACAGCACACATCGCGGGCGGCTCCGAGCGCCCCGAGAGTGGGGCCATGCGTGTCTTCCCCCGAGCAGGGCGGCGCACCAGAGCCACCGCCCTGACGCTGCTCGGCTGCCTGCCGGGTCTCGCCGCCGCCCTCGCGCTGGTGCTGTGCACCCAGGGCGCCGACCGCCCCGTCGCGATGCACCTGGCCGCGCCCGCGCCCGCCAGCCCCGCCACCCACTACCGGGCGCCCAGGCCCCGCATCGTGCCGCGCGCGGTCTGGCTGGATGCCACCGTCCGCCGCACCCAGCCGCCACCGCGCTACGACGACCGGGTCGTCGCCGTCTTCGTGCACCACACCGACTCGCCCAACGGCTACTCCTGCGCCCAGGCACCCGAGATCATCCGCCGCCTCTACACCGGCCAGACCGGCGACCGCGACTGGGACGACATCGGCTACAACTTCCTCGTCGACCGCTGCGGCACCATCTACGAGGGCCGCGCCGGCGGCGTCGAACGGGCCGTCACCGGCGCCCACACCCAGGGCTTCAACCACCGCACCGCCGGCATCGCGGCGCTCGGCACCTTCACCGCCGGGGTGCCCGTGCCGCGCGCCATGACCGACGCGATCGCCGCACTCGCGGCCTGGAAACTGGGCCTGGCCGACGTCGACCCGCGCGCCGGGACCCGCCTGGTCTCCAGCAACGGACTCAGCCGCTACGAGGAGGGCACGGCCGTCACGCTGCCCGCCGTCGCCGGTCACCAGGACGGCTACCGCACCAACTGCCCCGGCGCCGCCCTCACCGCCCGCCTCCCCGAGATCAGGACGACCGCGGCCCGGCTCCAGGGCAGACTCCCGGCGGCCACGGGGACGCCGACGCCGACCTCGACGCCGACGCGGACGCCCACAGCAACGCCATAGGCGGCACGCAGGCTGCTCAGATCCGCGCGTCCTACCGTCGTGGACATCAGCAGCCGACTGGAGGTGGGGATCATGAACAGCAGTCGTACCGAAGCCCGTACGGAGCTCGCGGAGCAGCCGGAGAAGGGCGGGTGGGTCAGGTCGTCCCGGGGGCCCTGGGCCGTGGTCTGCGCGGTCGCGACGGTCGTCCTCGGCCCGGCCGCCGTCACCGCGTCCGCCCTCGACCAGGCCAACGCGGCACCCCTGCACCACGCGGTCAGGGCCGAGCAGACCCAGGCGTACATCCCGGCCGACGTGACCCGGCGCCGCGCCGCGGCCTGACACTCACTCCTTGAAGCGGTCCCACAGCCGCGGGAACCGCTCGGCGAGCGCCCGCTCGTTCTCCAGGTCGACCGGGGTGCCCTCCGGCTCGGAGGGCGCGGGGGCGATGCCCAGGTCCGGCGCCACCGTCCCGGTGAGCTGCTCGTACGCCTCGTCCGCCGCGTACCCCAGCTCCTCGCCGTCGCCGTCGACCTCCTCGTCGAAGTCGTCCAGCAACTCCGCCAGCGCGTCCGGGTCGTGCAGGGCGCCCTCGAAGACCTCCCGGCCCTGGGCGATCAGCCAGCACCGGAAGAAGTCGAACGCGTCGTCGCTGGCCCCGTCGAGCAGCACCCAGGCCGCTCCCCACAGGTCCCAGCGGTAGGCGCGGTTGTAGCGCGCCTCGAAGTGACGGGCGAAGTCCAGCACCAGGTCGGGCTCCAGCTGGAGCAGCCGTTCCACGAGCAGGTCCGCCTGGTCCTCCGGGTCGCCCTCGGCGGCCTCGCGGGTCGCGTCGACCAGCTCCCAGAACTCCGTCTCGTCCATCACGGGTCCAGCATCGTGCCTGGGCGCCGGGGGCGCACGCGGAGTGGTGCGGATTGTTATCCGGCGTCGCCCGGCCGCGCGTAGAGCCCCGCCAGCCGCGCCGCGTCCGCCGCGAACCGCGCCCGCAGCCGCTGCGGAGCGAGCACCTCCGCCTCGGGTCCGAGCGCGGTCAGCTGGCCGTGCGCGACCTCCTCGCTCTCCACCGGCAGCGTCACCGTCACCCACCCCCGCGCGTCGGGGGTGCCGGCTCCGGCGACCGCCTGCCGGGCGGTGGCCGGGTCGACGGCGTACGGCAGTCTCCGCACGCCGACGGCCGACAGCCGCACCACCACCTCGGCGTGCAGGATCGACCGCGCGAACTGCTCGGCCCGCTGCTCCCAGAACCCCGGCAGGTCGAACTCCTCGTCCCGCTCGAACCGCTCCTCACCGGCCTCGACCGAGGTGAACCGGTCGATCCGGTACACCCGGTAGGAGTCGGTGTCCGCGACCCGCGCGCACAGGTACCAGACCCCCGCCTTCAGCACCAGCCCGTACGGCTCCAGTTCCCGCCGCACCTCCGACTCCCCGCGCCGGTAGTGCGCCACCACCCGCCGGTCGTCCCACACCGCGTCGGCGACGACGGGCAGCAGCTCCGGGGTCTTCGGCTCGGCGAACCAGTTCGGCGCGTCCAGGTGGAACCGCTGCGCGACGGTACGGGACGTGTCCCGCAGGGAGGGCAGCAGCGCGGCGGACACCTTCAGCCGGGCGGCACTCGCCGCGTCCTCCAGACCCATCTCCCGCAGTGCGCCGGGCACGCCGCTCAGGAACAGCGCCTCGGCCTCGCTCCGGCCCAGCCCCGTCAGCCGGGTCCGGTACCCGCCGACCAGCCGGTACCCGCCCGCCCGTCCCCGGTCCGCGTACACCGGCACCCCCGCCTCGGACAGCGCCTGCGCGTCCCGCATCACGGTCCGCTCGGACACCTCCAGCTCGGCGGCCAGCTCGCCGGCCGTCATACCGGTCCGAGCCTGCAACAGAAGCACCATCTTGATGAGCCGAGCGGCACGCATGCGACACATGATGCCGGGAACACACCGGCACCGCGGGCCCACCGCAGCCGGAAACCGCCACCACGACCGAGCCCCCGCCGCGGCCGAGAGCCGACGGGCGTCCACCAGCCGCGACGGTGCTCGGCCGGGACGAACCCGTCCGGCGGTGCCGAACCCACCGCCGGGGCCGGTCCGGCACGGCCGAAGAGCGCCGTCGCGGCCGAGCGCCCGTCGCGGCGGAAAAGGGGGGCGGAAACGGGAAGCGGCGGACCGGAAGGTGGGGGCACCCTCTTGTCCGCCGCCATCGGCTCGGCCGGGACCGCGCAGGTCGGTGCTGCCGACCTGCGGATCGGTCCGTCGGCTTCGCTACAGCCCGTACTTCTCGCGCGCTTCCTTCACTGCCGTCGCCTTGACCTCGCCGCGCTTCGCCAGCTGGGCCAGGGCCGCGACGACGACCGACTCCGCGTCGACGCCGAAGTGGCGGCGGGCCGCGTCGCGGGTGTCGGAGAGACCGAAGCCGTCGGCACCGAGCGAGGACCAGTCCTGCTCGACCCACTGCGCGATCTGGTCCGGGACCTGGCGCATGTAGTCGGAGACCGCGAGGACCGGTCCGTCGGCGCCCTGGAGGGCCTGGCGGACGTACGGGACGCGCTCCTCACCGCGCAGCAGGGCCGCGTCCGCCTCCATCGCGTCGCGCCGCAGCTCCGTCCAGGAGGTCGCGGACCACACGTCGGCCGCCACACCCCACTCCTCGGCCAGCAGCCGCTGCGCCTTCAGCGCCCAGTGGATCGCCGTACCGGAACCGAGCAGCTGGAGGCGCGGCGCGTTGGCCGGCAGGGACAGCCCGGCCGACTCCGCCGTGTTGAAGCGGTACAGGCCCTTGACGATGCCCTCGTCGACACCCGGGCCGGCCGGCTTCGCGGGCTGCGGGAGCGGCTCGTTGTAGACGGTCAGGTAGTAGAAGACGTTCGGGTCCTCGCCGGCGGCGGGCTCGCCGTACATCCGGCGCAGACCGTCCTTGACGATCGTCGCGATCTCGTAGGCGAAGGCCGGGTCGTACGACAGTGCGGCCGGGTTGGTCGCGGCGATCACCGGGGAGTGGCCGTCGGCGTGCTGGAGACCCTCGCCCGTCAGGGTGGTACGGCCGGCGGTCGCGCCGACCAGGAAGCCGCGGCCGAGCTGGTCGCCGAGCTGCCACATCTGGTCGGCGGTGCGCTGCCAGCCGAACATCGAGTAGAAGATGTAGAAGGGGATCATCGCCTCGCCGTGCGTCGCGTACGCGGTGGACGCGGCGATGAAGTCGGCCATCGAACCGGCCTCGGTGATCCCCTCGTTGAGGATCTGGCCGTTCTTGGCCTCCTTGTAGTACATCAGCTGGTCACGGTCGACCGGCTCGTACGTCTGGCCCTTGGGGGAGTAGATCCCGAGGGACGGGAAGAGGCTCTCCATGCCGAAGGTGCGGGCCTCGTCGGGCACGATCGGCACCCAGCGCTTCCCGGTCTCCTTGTCCCGGACCAGGTCCTTGACGAGGCGGACGAAGGCCATCGTGGTCGCCACGTTCTGCGAGCCGGAGCCCTTGTCGAAGGAGGCGAAGGCCTTGTCCGCGGGGGCGGGCAGCGGGGCCAGGGTGTGCGTGCGGCGGGCCGGGGCCGGGCCGCCGAGCGCCGCGCGGCGCTCCTGGAGGTAGCGGACCTCGGGGGAGTCGGCGCCGGGGTGGCCGTAGGGCACGACCCCGTCGGCGAACGCGCTGTCCGGGATCGGCAGCTCCAGCAGCTCCCGCATCGTCTTGAACTCGTCCACCGTCAGCTTCTTCATCTGGTGGTTGGCGTTCTTCGACGCGAAGCCCTCGCCGAGGGTGTGGCCCTTGACCGTCTGGGCCAGGATCACGGTCGGCGCGCCCTTGAACTCGACGGCGGCCTTGTACGCGGCGTACACCTTGCGCGCCTCGTGGCCACCGCGGGAGAGGTGGAAGCACTCCAGGATCTTGTCGTCGCTCAGCAGCTTCGCCATCTCGGCGAGCGCGGGGTCCTTGCCGAAGAAGTCGGCCCGGATGTAGGCGGCGTCGCGGGTCTGGTACGTCTGCACCTGCGCGTCCGGTACCTCGCGCAGGCGGCGGACGAGGGCCCCGGTGGTGTCCAGCTGGAACAGTTCGTCCCAGGCCGTGCCCCAGAGGGTCTTGACGACGTTCCAGCCCGCGCCGCGGAACTGGGCCTCCAGCTCCTGCACGATCTTGAAGTTGGCGCGCACCGGGCCGTCGAGTCGCTGCAGGTTGCAGTTGATGACGAAGGTGAGGTTGTCCAGGCCCTCGCGGGAGGCGAGTGCGAGTGCCGCCGTCGACTCGGGCTCGTCCATCTCGCCGTCGCCGAGGAACGCCCAGACGTGGGACGCCGAGACGTCCTTGATGCCGCGGGCGGTCAGGTAGCGGTTGAAGCGGGCCTGGTAGATCGCCGAGAGCGGGCCGAGGCCCATGCTCACGGTCGGGAACTCCCACAGCCAGGGCAGGCGGCGCGGGTGCGGGTACGACGGGAGGCCGTTGCCGCCGGCCTCCTGGCGGAAGTTGTCGAGGTGCGCCTCGGTCAGTCGGCCGTCGAGGAAGGCGCGGGCGTAGATGCCGGGGGAGGCGTGGCCCTGGATGTAGAGCTGGTCACCGCTGCCGTCCCCCTCCTTGCCCTTGAAGAAGTGGTTGAAGCCGGTCTCGTAGAGCCAGGCGGCCGAGGCGAAGGTGGCGATGTGGCCGCCGACGCCGTGCTTGCTGCCCCGGGTGACCATCGCGGCCGCGTTCCAGCGGTTCCACGCGGTGATCTTCCGCTCCATCTCCTCGTCACCGGGGACGGCCGTCTCGGCGGCGGTGGGGATGGTGTTGACGTAGTCCGTCTCCAGCAGCTTCGGCAGCGCGATGCCGTCCGCCTCGGCGCGTTCCAGCGTGCGGCGCATCAGGTATGCGGCGCGGTGCGGCCCGGCCTCCCTGGCCACGGCGTCCAGTGAGGCCTGCCATTCGGCGGTCTCCTCCGGATCCCGGTCGGGGAGCTGGTCGAGCGCGCTCGGCTGGATGGCCTGGGGGTCGGTCATGTCGCCGCCTTCCTCAGTCGAAGGGGGTTCCCTCATCGGTAAGGGTTCGGGTGCCCTTGGTCTTTGGCAGGACAGGGCAACGGACCCGGGTGCGGGTCCGTCGGCGACTCTAACTCCCTGATCGATGATCGATCAAAGGGTTGAGGGGCAAAACTTCTCGATTCCGAGAAAGTCGGCACGCGGTGCCTCGACCACTGGCACGCGGTGACGCCTCGAAGAGGGGATTTCCGCAGGTGGGGAGCTGTTTGAGCGGGGGTGTGCTCGTGTGTGGGGGAGGGGCGGGGAAGCCGGCTTCACGGCCTCGGTGCGCACCCCAGCACGTGAGCCTTCACGATGTCCGCGATGCGTGGGTCGCGGCGGCGGAACGCGGCGAGCAGTTCCTCGTGCTCCTCCGCGTACGACTGCTGGACCGTCCCCAGCCAGCGGATCGACAGGGCCGTGAAGACCTCGATGCCCAGGCCCTCCCAGGTGTGCAGCAGGACGGAGTTGCCGGCTGCCCGGACCAGCTCGCGGTGGAAGCCGACCGTGTGGCGCACCTGTCCGGTGCCGTCGGTGTTCCGGTCGGCCTCGTAGAGCGCCGCGACATGCGGTTCGAGGGCCGAGCAGTCCCCGGCCAGCCGCTCCGCCGCCAGCTCCGCCGCGATCGCCTCCAGACCGGCCCGCACCGGGTAGCTCTCCTCCAGGTCGGCCGCCGTCAGGTTCCGCACCCGCACGCCCTTGTTCGGCGCGGACTCGATGAGGCGCAGCGACTCCAGCTCGCGCAGCGCCTCCCTGACCGGCGTCTGGCTGACCTCCAGCTCGGTCGCGATCCGCCGCTCCACGATCCGCTCGCCCGGCTTCCAGCGCCCGCTGACGATTCCCTCCACGATGTGCTCGCGGATCTGTTCGCGCAGCGAGTGGACGACGGGCGCGGTCATGGAAACTCCTTAGGGCGTTTGACGTTTAGACAATACGGCCGGACAGCCTTCCGGGAGAGGCGCGCGGGGGCGCTTTCGCGCAGGTGAGACGAGACTTACACGACGGTGCCCCGCCCGGAGGAAGTCCGGGCGGGGCACCGTGGAGGGCCTGTGCAGGCTTACAGACCGAGCTCGACCTCGAACTCGCCGGCCTCCAGGATCGCCTTGACGGCCGTCAGGTAGCGGGCCGCGTCGGCACCGTCCACCAGGCGGTGGTCGTAGGACAGGGTCAGGTACGTCATGTCGCGGACGCCGATGACCGTGCCCTCCTCCGTCTCGATGACGGCCGGACGCTTGACCGTCGCGCCGATGCCGAGGATCGCGACCTGGTTCGGCGGCACGATGATCGTGTCGAACAGCGCGCCGCGCGAGCCGGTGTTGGAGATGGTGAAGGTCGCGCCGGACAGCTCGTCCGGGGTGATCTTGTTCGCGCGGACCTTGCCGGCCAGGTCGGCCGTGGCCTTGGCGATACCGGCGATGTTGAGGTCGCCCGCGTGCTTGATGACCGGGGTCATCAGGCCCTTCTCCGAGTCCACCGCGATACCGACGTTCTCGGTGTCGAAGTAGGTGATCGTGCCCTCTTCGACGTTGATCCGGGCGTTGATGGCCGGGTGCGCCTTCAGCGCCTGGGCCGCCGCCTTCACGAAGAACGGCATCGGGGAGAGCTTGACGCCCTCGCGCGCGGCGAAGGAGTCCTTGGCCTGGGCGCGCAGGCGCATCAGGCGGGTGACGTCGACCTCGACGACCGAGGACAGCTGCGCCTGCTCGTGCAGCGCCTTGACCATGTTGTCGCCGATGACCTTGCGGATGCGGGGCATCTTGACGGTCTGGCCGCGCAGCGGGGAGGCCTCCAGCGTCGGCGTCTTCTTCGCGGCGGCCGGAGCGGCAGCGGCAGCGGCGGGAGCCGGAGCCGCGGCGGCGGCCTTCGCGGCCTCGGCGGCGGCGATGACGTCCTGCTTGCGGATCCGGCCGCCGACACCGGTGCCCTTGACGGCGGCCAGGTCGACACCGTTCTCGGCGGCGAGCTTGCGCACCAGGGGGGTGACGTAGGCGCCCTCGTCGGTCGCCTGGGTGGCGGTCGGAGCGGTGGGCGCGGCGGCCGGGGTGACCGGGGACGGCGTGACCGGCGGAGCCGGAGCGGCCGGGGCGGCTGCGGCCGGGGCGGCTGCGGCCGGGGCGGGCGCCGGAGCGGCCGGAGCCGGGGCGGGAGCGGCCGGGGCGGGCGCCGGAGCGGC
>NZ_JBEYFC010000285.1:0-11356 GCF_040634175.1 Streptomyces sp. NPDC007162 | reverse complement strand
GTCGACGGAACGTTCCGTCGACGGGCGCCGTCCACACACAGATACCCTTGACAGGTGACCGACGCCCAAGACACCGCAGCAGACAGTTCACTGCGCACCACCGGGGGCACTCCCCCGGACGACGCCGAGTCTTCTGCGACGGGGGCGCCGATCCCTCTGCTGGAGCCGCGCGAGGGCATTCCGCCCGTGGTCGCGGACGAGGCCGCGCTCGCGCGCGTGGTCGCCGCGTTCGCCGCGGGTTCCGGTCCCGTCGCCGTCGACGCCGAGCGGGCGTCCGGCTACCGCTACGGGCAGCGCGCCTACCTGGTCCAGCTCCGCCGCGAGGGCGCCGGGACCGCGCTGATCGACCCGGTCGCCTGCCCCGACCTCTCCGGTCTCGGGGAGGCGCTGTCCGGGGTCGAGTGGGTGCTGCACGCGGCCACCCAGGACCTGCCCTGTCTGCGTGAGATAGGCATGCTGCCCGGCAGCCTGTTCGACACCGAGCTGGCCGGCCGGCTCGCCGGGTTCCCCCGGGTCGGGCTCGGCGCGATGGTCGAGGGCGTCCTCGGGTTCGTGCTGGAGAAGGGCCACTCCGCCGTCGACTGGTCGACCCGCCCGCTGCCCGAGCCGTGGCTGCGGTACGCGGCACTCGACGTCGAACTGCTGGTCGACCTGCGGGACGCCCTGGAGAAGGAGCTGGACCGGCAGGGGAAGCTGGAGTGGGCCCGGCAGGAGTTCGACGCGATCGCGGCCGCGCCGCCGGCCGAGCCCCGGAAGGACCCCTGGCGCCGGACGTCCGGGATGCACAAGGTGCGACGGCGCCGACAGCTGGCCGTGGTGCGGGAGCTGTGGGAGATGCGGGACCGGATCGCACAGAAGCGGGACGTGTCGCCGGGCAAGGTGCTCAGTGACGCGGCGATCGTGGAGGCGGCGCTCGGCCTCCCGCCGAACGTGCACGCCCTCGCCGGGCTGAACGGGTTCGGGCACCGGATGGGCCGGCGCCAGCTGGAGCAGTGGCAGACCGCGGTGGACCGTGCCAAGGCGCTGCCGGACGCCGCGCTGCCGCAGCCGGGTCAGCCGGTCACGGGGCCGCCCCCGCCACGGGCGTGGGCCGACAAGGACCCCGTCGCGGCGGCCCGGTTGTCCGCGGCGCGCGCCGCGGTGTCGGCACTGGCCGAGCAGCTCAACATGCCGCAGGAGAACCTGATCACGCCGGACACCGTGCGGCGGCTCTGCTGGGAACCGCCGCGGGTGGTGGACGCGGAGTCGGTCGGGGCCGCGCTGGAGGGGTACGGGGCGCGACCGTGGCAGGTCGAGCAGGTGACGCCGGCACTGGTGACGGCGCTGACCGCCTAGGTGTGCCGACCGGTCAGCCCCTGAGCCGCTTCCGGCTCCGGGGCGCGTGACCCGGGAGCAGCGTCCGGGCCCTGCGAGGGACCGCCTTCCCGCTCAGGACCGCGGTCGCCTTCCGGGTCCGGGTCCCCGTCGGGGGTGGCTTCCGGTTCCGGGTCGGGGGTGGCTTCGAGGAACGCCGTGTAGAGGTGTTTGCCCCGTGCCACCGAGAAGTCCATCTCCGGCAGTACCTCCGGGACCGCGATCGCGGTCACCAGGTTGCGGTACATGCGCGAGACCCGCTCCTCCACGTTCCCCAGGTGCCGGTCGAGGGTGTTCGAGATCAGCACCACCCCGGCCCAGTTCCCCGCGAGCTGGTGGGCCTGCTCCGCCACGTCGACGAAGGGTTTCAGCTCGCCGCGCCGCCGGGCCTCGGTGAGCTGACCGGTGTTGAAGACGATCCAGTCGGGCCACGGGGTCCCGTAGGTCTCCGGCGCGCTGCTGTGGAACGAGAGCATCAGCGCGGCCTGCAGTGCGCTCTCGTGGGAGATCCGGTGCGCCAGGATCATGCCGATGTCGACCACTTCCTGGAGCTTGAGCCGCTGCTCCCGCAGCCCGTCCATGCTCAGCGTGTCCTTCATGATGGCGCTCGCCACGTCGAGCTTCCCGCCGGGGAAGTGCCGGTAGAAAGCTCCCTTGCTGGTCCGCGCCGCCGTGATCAGGTCGCTGACCGAGGCTCCTTCATAGCTCTCCGCGACGAACAGCGCGCCGGCCGTGTCGAGGATGCGCTGCCTGGTGTCGAGGGCGCGCTGTTGCCGACGTCGCGGCCTGTGCGGGTTGCTCATGCACTCTCCCGGATGGCTCCACCGATTCCCGGGCCAAGGAATACCAGAAGGAATACCAGACGGACGGGCCCACGGCCGACGCCTGCTTGACGCCACTGCACCTGCGTTCCAGACTTGGCGACGCCAGAAGGGACCGATCGGTCCCTTCTGGCACCGAACACAGTGGAGCAGTACCGAAATTACACCGTTTTCGCAGGTGAGAACGGAGGAAAAAGATGGGACCGTTCGGTCTCAACAAGGCCAGGAGAGCACTGCGATGAGCGTCTCCGACACCGCCGGCACCGCGGCGGTGATCGCCCCGTACGACGCCGGGAGCGGGTATCCGCTCGCGTTCGCCCGGCACGGCTGGCGGACGGTCGCCGTCGTACCGGAGCCCCGGCTGCGGCCGCCGGCGTACCGGAACGCCACGGTGGCCGCCGGGTACACCGGCACGGTCGTGCACCGCGGGGTACGGCAGACGGTCAAGGCGTTGCGGGCCCTGGGGGTGTCGGCCGTCGTCGCGGCCGGTGCCGGGGGGATCGAGCCGGCCGAGCGGATCGCCTGGCAGCTCGGCCTCCCCGGGGCGGATCCGGCCTCGTCCCCGCTGCGGTACGACCGCGGAGCACAGGCGGCCCGGCTGTCCCGGGTGGGGATACCCGCCCTGCGGGGCGTCCGTACGACGAGTCCCGCCGACGCGTTGGCCTGGGTGCGGACCTGTCCCCTGCCCGGCTATCTGCTCGCGCCGGCGACAGCCGGAACTCCGGTCGAGCCGCTGGAGTGCGCGGACGCGCTCCAGATCACCGCCGCGTGGCAGGCCGTGCGGCACGCTGCCGTCCGGTACTCCGGCAGCCCGGACCTGGTCCTGACCGAGCGGCCCCCGCCCCGCCGGTTCACGGTCTGCACCGTCACCCGGCCGGGCCCTGACGGCCGTCCCGAGCACGTCGTCACCGCGGTGCGGGCGACCGTCCGCACCGGTCACGGCCGACCGGTCCGTACCGGACCGCTCGCCGCGGGCGGCGACCCGGCGCGGCCTGCCGCGCGCCGCACGGCGCAGCTCCTCGCGCACCGCACGGCCCGGGTGCTCGACGCGCTCGGCGTGGTCTGCGGCCCGGCCACCACCCGGTTCGCCCTCGGGACCGACGACGAGCCGCTGCTGGTGGACTCGCTCGCCGCCGGGGCAACCCCACAACTCCCTCTCTTCCCAGGACAGTCCATGACCGAATGGCCACCGCCCGCAACCGCCCGCCCCGCCGACGTGCCGCCCTCGGTGGCGCAGAACGCCCGCATCCTGGAGCTGGGCGTACGGCGCGAGGAACCGCCCGTCCCCGCCCGGGCGGCTCATCTCGTGGCGCCCCGCATGAAGCCGTTGTAGATGAAGCGTTGCAGGCAGAGGAAGACGACCAGGGTGGGCAGGATCACCAGGATCGCGCCCGCCGAGATGATTTCCCAGTGCGCTCCGTAGGGCCCCCGGAAGCGGAACAGGGAGGTCGAGATCACGCCAAGGTTCTGCGACGGCATGTAGAGGAACGGGATGTAGAAGTCGTTGTAGACGGCGATGCCCTTCACGATGACGACGGTCGCGATCGCCGGTTTCAGCAGCGGAAGAATGATGCGCAGGTAGATCGTGAACGCGTTCGCGCCGTCCAGGCGGGCCGCTTCGTCCAGGGAGATCGGGATCGAGCGGACGAACTGCAGGAAGATGTAGACCGAGACGATGTCCGTGCCCATGTAGAGGGCGATCGGCGCCCAGCGGGTGTCGAAGAGGCCGAAGCTGTTGACGATCTGGAAGGTGGCCACCTGGGTGGTCACTCCGGGAACCAGCGCGGCCAGCAGGAAGAGGGCCACGACCGGTTTCTTGAAACGGAACGTGAAGCGGTCGATCGCGTACGCCGTCATCGAGCCGATGAGCACCGTCCCGCCGATCGAGAAGACGACGATGAAGAGCGTGTTGCCGAAGGCGCGCAGCATGCCGCCGTCCTGGAACGCCGTCACGTAGTTGTGGAAGTTCAGCAGGTTCGCGGGGAGGGTCAACGCCCCGCTGCCGTCCGCCATTTCGTCCGCCGACTTCAGGGACGTCAGCAGGACCACGGTGAGCGGGAGCAGGACGACGATCGCCGCCGTCACCAGGGAGAGGTGGACCAGGGCTCGCGCCGCTCGCCGGCGGGTCATACGAGGTCCACCCTGTCGTCGGGGACCAGGCGCCGTTGCAGCCAGGTCACCGCCAGGACGATCAGCAGCAGGACGACCGCGGCGGCCGAGGCGAGCCCCGTCTTGTTGTACTGGAAGGCGAGTTTCACGGTCTGCGTCACGAAGGTCTCCGTGCCGGTCGCGCCGCCGGTCATGATGTACGGCACCTCGAACACCGAGAGCGAGCCGGACACGGAGAGGATCACGGTGAGGGTGACGACCGGTCTGATGCCCGGCGCGATGATGTGGCGGAACTGCTGCCAGCGGCCCGCCCCGTCCAGTTCGGCCGCCTCGTACAGCTCCCCCGGTATCGACTGGATGGCGCCGAGGAAGAGCACGAAGTTCAGCCCCAGGTACCGCCAGACCGACACGCCGGCCAGGGAGGTGTTCGCCGACACCGGGGTGCCGAGCCAGGCGTGGTCGGTGTGGACGCCGAACAGGGCGAGCACGGAGTCGAGGGTGCCGCCGTCCTGGAAGAAGTAGAGGAAGACGAAACCGATCGCGACCCCGTTGATCAGGGACGGGAAGAACAGCACGCCCTTGAAGAAGTTCCGGAAGCGGACGTCGAAGCTGAGGACCGTCGCGAAGTACAGCGCCGCGACGATCTGCACCGCCGAGGCCACCAGGTAGTACCCGCTCACCAGGAAGACCTCGAAGAGGTCGGGGCGGGTGAAGATCTCCGCGTAGTTGTGCGCGCCCGTGTAGTGGAGCTCGGGACTGACGCCGTCCCAGTCGGTGAAGCTGTACGCCAGCATGTTCACGAGGGGCGCGTAGGTGAAGGTGATCAGCAGGGCGAGCGGGGCGAGGAGGAAGAGCCAGGGGGTGAGGCGCCGCGAGAACGTCATGACGTCCCCGCCGTCTTCTCCGCCGCGGTCCACTTCCTGCCGAGGTCGCCGAGGAAGCCGTCCAGGGTGCCGCCGCGGGCACCGCGGGCCAGGTCGACGAGCTTCTGACGGTAGTCGGGAGCGTTGATGCCGACCTCGGAGGCGGAGTCGATGAGCTTGACCCTGGCACCGGCCGTGTCGTCCAGCTCGATCAGCTTCACACCGGCGTCCTCGTACGGCTTGAGGACCGCGGGCAGGGGCGCGTCCTTCAGCGGGGAGATCGCCAGGTTGTCCTTGTCGTAGCCGGACTTGTCGGTGAACCAGTCGATCCAGGCGCGGGCCGCGGCCTTGTGCGCGGAGTGGACGTTGACGGCCTGGTTGTAGTCGGGGCCGACGGTGCCGCAGAACCTGCCGTCCGGCTGTGCCGGGAAGGGCATGAAGCCGATGTCGCCGGGGTCGACGCCGGCCTTCCTCGCCGCGTCCTGGAACTGCACGATCGCCCAGGTGCCCAGCCATTCGGTGGCGATCTTTCCCTTCGCCAACTGGGCTTTGGACGCCTCCCAGTTGGTGGTGGTCGGGTCCTTCTCGGCCAGGCCGTCGTGGACCACGTCGTACAACAGGGTGTCGCCCACCCGCAGGTCGGCCCCCTTCGCCCAGGGGTCGCCCTGGGCGAGCTTCGTGGTGGCCTGCGGGTCGCAGTGCACCGAGCCGTTGACGAACGTCCAGGACGTCAGGGGCCACTGGGCGGCGTAGTTGGTGTAGTACGGGGTCGCGCCGGTCCGCGCCTTGACCGCCTTGAGGTCGGCGACGAACTCGGCCGGGCTGGTGGGCCACCGGGTCACCCCGGCCTGCTTCCAGACCCGCTTGTTGTAGACGAAGCCCGGCATCACACCGATCGGGCTCTGGCCGTAGACCTTGCCGTCGACCGTGGTGTTGCCGGTGAACCGGTACTTCTTGGAGAGTTCCGACTGGCTGCCGAGCGAGGCGAAGAACTTCGGGTAGTCGCTCTTCTTGATGACCCCGGGGATCATCAGGACGTCACCGTAGTTCTCGGTGTTCATCCGGATCTTGACCTCGGACTCGTAGTCGGTCAACGCCTGGAACTCGACCTTCACCTTCGGATAGACCTTGTTGAACTCGGCCGCGTACCGGTCCAGCGTGCCGTCCTGCTTGAGGTCGGTCCGCTGGGTGAGGACCGTGATGGTCCCGGTCACCTTCGAGGGATCGTCCGGCGCCTTGGCGTCCGCGCCTTTCGTCGAGCCGCCCGTACCGGTACAGGCGGCGAGGAGGAACGCGGTTCCGGTGGCGAGGACGGCGAGCTTACGGCGGTTCATGTGCATCAGCTCCGTTCGGGGGACGGACGAGCACGTGCGACGGTTGGCTGATTCGGCACTCTGACAGCGCTTTCCTCAACCGGTAAAGTCCCAATCCCGCCAAGGATGCGGAAAGTACGCCCAGTGCTGGAGTAGACCGGTTTAGGGAGTGCGCATGCTGGAGGTCACGCCGTTCGGCGAGGGATGGGTCCTGGAGTACGAGGGGCACGCGCTGCCGGCGGCGGTGCCGGGGTGCGTGCACACCGACCTGCTCGCCGCCGGGGTGATCCCGGATCCCTTTCTCGGGCGGAACGAGACCGAGGTGGCCTGGGTCGGCCGACGGGCGTGGACGTACACCACCACGCTGGACGCGCGGTCGGAGCACGAGCGGACCGACCTCGTCTTCGACGGCCTCGACACCGCCGCCGAGATCACCCTGGACGGCCGGCTCCTGGGCCGCACCAGGAACATGCACCGGTCGTACCGCTTCGACGTGACCGGGCTGCGGGGACGGCTCGCGGTGCGGTTCGCCTCCGCGTACACCGAGGCGGCCGCGGTCCGCGACCGCCTGGGCGGACGGCCCGCCGCCTATGCCGAGCCCTACCAGTACATCCGGAAGATGGCCTGCTCCTTCGGCTGGGACTGGGGGCCGACGCTGGTGACGGCCGGAATCTGGCGGCCGGCGCGGCTGGAGCACTGGTCGGCGGCCCGGATCCGACGGGTGCGCCCGGTGGTGACCGTCGAGGCGGGCGTGGGCGTCGTCGAGTTGTCCGTCGACGTCGAGCGCACCGGGGCCGGGGCCGGCCTCGGGATCGAGGTGCGGGTCGGCGGCCGCACGGCGCGTGCCCCGGTCGAGGGAGCGAGCGGGACGGTCCGGGTGCAGGTGCCGGACGTACGACTGTGGTGGCCACGCGGCTACGGTGAACAGCCTTTGTACGAGGTCGAGTTGTCGCTGGTGCAGCAGGGCGGGGTGGCCGACTCCTGGCGGCGGCGGGTGGGCTTCCGGACCGTGGAGCTGGACCGGCGGCCCGACGGGCACGGCACCGGGTTCACGTTCGCGGTCAACGGGGAGCGGATGTTCGCGCGGGGCGTCAACTGGATCCCGGACGACGTGTTCCCGTCGCGGGTGACCAGGGACCGGTACCGGGAGCGGCTCGGCCGGGCCGCCGCCGCGGGGGTGGATCTGGTGCGGGTCTGGGGCGGGGGCATCTACGAGAGCGAGGACTTCTACGACGCCTGCGACGAGTTGGGGCTGCTGGTCTGGCAGGACTTCCCGTTCGCGTGCGCGGCCTATCCGGAGGAGCAGCCGCTGCGCGGCGAGGTGGAGGCGGAGGCCCGGGAGAACGTCGTACGGCTGATGCCGCACCCCTCGCTGGCGCTGTGGAACGGCAACAACGAGAACCTGTGGGGGTTCCGGGACTGGGGCTGGGAGGAGCGGCTGGCCGGGGAGTCCTGGGGCGAGGGGTACTACCTGGGGCTGCTGCCGCGGGTGGTGGCCGAGTCGGACCCGACGCGGCCGTACACGGCGGGCAGCCCCTGGTCCGGGTCGTGGGAGCGGCACCCGAACGATCCGGCGCACGGTACGCACCACTCCTGGGAGGTGTGGAACCGGGCCGACTACGACGACTACCGGCGGGAAGTGCCGCGGTTCGTGGCGGAGTTCGGCTGGCAGGCACCGCCCGCGTACGCCACGCTGCGCCGGGCGCTGCCCGGTGAGGTGCTCGCGGCGGACTCCCCCGGCGTGCTGCACCACCAGAAGGCGGACGACGGGAACGGGAAGCTGCGGCGCGGCCTGGAGCGCCACTTCGTCTTCCCGGCGGCCGACTTCGACCGCTGGCACTACCTCACGCAGGTCAACCAGGCGCGTGCGGTGGCCGCCGGGATCGAGCACTGGCGCTCGCACTGGCCGGTGTGCGCGGGCACGGTCGTCTGGCAGCTCAACGACTGCTGGCCGGTGACGTCCTGGGCCGCGATCGACGGGGACGGCCGGGAGAAGCCGCTCTGGCACGAGCTGCGGCGGCTGTACGCGGACCGGCTGCTGTCGCTCCAGGTGCGGGCAGGCGGGCTGGTGTCGGCGCTGGTCAACCAGTCGGCGCAGGCGTGGCGTGGCCGGCTGGCGCTGCGCCGGATGACCGTGGAGGGGGCGGTCGTCGGGGGTGCGGAGGTGGCGGTGGTGGCCGGCGCGCGGGCGGTGGCGGTCGTGGAGGTGCCCCGGGAGCTGCGGCCGGACGGGGCGAAGGAGTTCCTCGTGGCCGATGCCGACGGCGGGGCGGCAGGCAGGCTGCGGGCGTGGTATTTCCCGGTGCCCGACCGTGAGATCCCTTACCCCGAGCCGGAGTTCGAGGTCGCCCTGGCGCCGGGGGCGGTCACGGTGACGGCTCGTACCCTGGTACGGGATCTGCTGCTCCAGGCGGACCGGCTGGACCCGGCCGCGCGTGCCGACCGCGGGCTGGTCACCCTGCTTCCCGGCGAACGGGTCACGATCGGGGTGACCGGCTGGAAGACTCCGGACGTGGCCGCCGCCCGGGCCGCCCTGTACTGCGTGGAGCCCTCCCGATGACAGCATCCCGCGTCACCATCAAGGACGTCGCCGCGCGGGCCGGCGTGTCCAAGGGGGCCGTGTCGCTGGCCTTCAACCACAAGCCGGGCCTGGCGGCGGCGACCCGGGACCGGATCTTCGCGGCGGCACGGGACCTGGGGTGGGCGCCGGACACCACGGCGCGGTCGCTGGCCGGGGCACGGGTGGACGTGGTGGGGCTCGCCATCTGCCGGCCGGCACGGATGCTGGGGCTCGAACCCTTCTACATGGAGTTCGTCTCGGGGGTGGAGAGCGTACTCTCCGAGCGCTCCTGCTCCCTGCTGCTCCGGCTGGTGCGGAGCGTGGAGGAGGAGGCCGGGCTGCTGGACTCCTGGTGGAAGGGGAGGCACATCGGCGGGGCGATCCTCGTCGACTTCCGGGCGGACGATCCCCGGGTGGAGGTGGCGCGGCGGCTGGGGCTGCCGGTGGTGGCGGTGGGGCATCCCTCGCTGACCGGCGGGCTGACGTCGGTGTGGACGGAGGACGGGGAGGCCGTGGCCGAGGCCGTGCGGTATCTGGCGGCTCTGGGGCACCGGCGGATCGCCCGGGTGGGGGGCGCGGCCGCGCTGGGGCACACGGAGATACGGGCCGCCGCGTTCGCCGCGGCCTCGTCGGCGTCGGGGCTGGCGGGGGCGGCGCAGGTGACGACCGACTACTCGGGGGACGCCGGGGCACGGGCGACCCGGTCGCTGCTGAGTGCGGCGGCGGGCGACCGGCCGACGGCGATCATGTACGACAACGACATCATGGCGGTGGCGGGGTTGTCGGTGGCCGCCGAGATGGGGTTGTCGGTGCCGGGGGACGTCTCGTTGCTGGCGTGGGACGACTCGCAGTTGTGCCGGCTGACGCATCCGACGCTGTCGGCGATGAGTCATGACGTGCACGGGTTCGGGGCGGAGGTGGCGCGGACGCTGTTCGGGGACGGTGGCTCGCATGCGGTGGCCACTCCGGTACTGACGCCGCGAGGGTCCACTGCGCCCCCTCGGCAGGGTCCGTCCATGTGACCTTCGCCGCTCCCGTCGTTTGGGGTGGGCAGTCACGTTACTGATAAGTAGCATGGGGCTGAGCGCGCGCTCAGCGCGGCCGCAGCAGTGCAGACCCGCATCTGGAGGAGAGCCATCGTGCCTCGTACCGTCAGGGATGTCGTCTTCGTCGACGGCGTCCGTACCCCGTTCGGCAAGGCGGGCCCGAAGGGCATCTACCACGAGACCCGTGCCGACGACCTCGTCGTGAAGGCGATCCGGGAGCTGCTGCGCCGCAACCCCGGCCTGGACACCAAGAAGATCGACGAGGTCGCCATCGCCGCGACCACGCAGATCGGCGACCAGGGTCTGACCATCGGCCGTACCGCGGGGATCCTCGCGGGTCTGCCGCAGTCCGTGCCCGGCTACTCCATCGACCGCATGTGCGCCGGCGCCCTGACCGCCGTCACCACGGTCGCCGGTTCCGTCGCCTTCGGCGCGTACGACGTCGCCATCGCCGGCGGTGTCGAGCACATGGGCCGCCACCCGATGGGCGAGGGCGTGGACCCGAACCCGCGGTTCGTCAGCGAGAAGCTGGTGGACGAGTCGGCGCTGTTCATGGGTATGACCGCGGAGAACCTGCACGACCGCTACCCGGGGATCACCAAGCTGCGCGCCGACGAGTACGCGGTGCGTTCGCAGGAGAAGGCCGCCAAGGCGTACGCCAACGGCAAGATCCAGGCCGACCTGGTGCCGATCTCGGTGCGCCGGACCAACCCGGAGGGCGGCGAGACCGGTTGGGGTCTCGTGACCGCCGACGAGCCGATGCGCCCGGGGACCACCCTGGAGAACCTCTCCGGCCTCAAGACGCCGTTCCGGGTGCACGGGCGGGTCACCGCCGGCAACGCGGCCGGTCTGAACGACGGCGCGACCGCCTCGCTGATCGCCTCCGAGGACTTCGCCCGCGAGAACAACCTGCCGGTGAAGATGCGTCTCGTGGCGTACTCCTTCGCGGGCGTGGAGCCCGAGGTCATGGGCTACGGCCCGATCCCGGCGACCGAGAAGGCCCTCGCGCAGGCGGGGCTGTCCATCTCCGACATCGGCCTGTTCGAGATCAACGAGGCCTTCGCCGTGCAGGTGCTGGCCTTCCTCGACCACTACGGCATCGCGGACGACGACGAGCGCGTCAACCAGTACGGCGGCGCCATCGCCTTCGGTCACCCGCTGGCCTCCTCGGGCGTGCGTCTGATGACGCAGCTGGCCCGCCAGTTCGAGGAGCAGCCGCACGTCCGCTACGGCCTGACCACCATGTGCGTCGGCTTCGGCATGGGCGCGACGGTCATCTGGGAGAACCCGC
>NZ_JBEYFC010000284.1:0-11394 GCF_040634175.1 Streptomyces sp. NPDC007162 | reverse complement strand
CACGGAAATCACCCTCTCCTCCTGACCCCTCAATGAAGATCAGGATGATCAGACGATCGCGAGGTGGGTCACCGTTGATCCGCCGTTCAGCGGTCAGTAGTTTTCACCCGTCGCCGAGATTGACGGGCCAGCTCACCCACCCAGCTGGTCAGCGACTCCCCGGGGATCGGTTGAACCACCGGTCCAGTCAGCGTGCGGCGCGGTGGGCGACGCTTCTGCGCGGTCTTCTTCACGCTACTCACGTCGCGAATCCTGTGACAGGTAGCGCTCTGCCGAACCGTGGCTTGAGGGCGGACCACCAGTGTGAGGGACCGAAGTCTGTCGTCGTTTCCTCCATCCCGGCCGGTGGCATGTCACCCGTCAGGACGCTTCCATGGTGTTATTCGAATAACAACATGGAAGCGTTGGAGCATGAACGATGCCCACCTGGATGGCTACGACGTAGTACGCCCCGTCGTCATCGACTCCTCGAAGCGCATGCTCCTCCTGATCCCGTACGGACCCGACGAGGAGAACTGCTGGACCCTGCCGACGGTCCCCGTGCGCTCCGGTGAGACTTGCCGTCGGTCGGCAACTCGCCATCTGCGGAAGGTCGCGCACCTCCCGCCACTGCGTATCTCGCCGCTCATTGGCCGGCTCGCCTGCAGGGACGCATCACACGGGGTCCAGTACGTCCTCGTAGTCCGCTCTGTGGCGGAAAGCTGGCCGCCATCCGTCCGCTTCGCACTCGCACCGGAGGCCTGCTGGTGGACAACGGCCGAATTGCGGTCAGCCGGCGCGGTGGTCGATCCCGCTGAGCTGCTCGACTTCATGGATGGCTACTGGGAGGGGTGGCTGCCCGACGGAGAGATCTCGCTCCAGTGACCGACCGAGGCCGCAGTTCTCGTTCTCAACTCACCGCAGCAGGAGGACAAGCAGTGACTTTGCATGCCATTGAGATCACCCTGACCCGCTCCGTGGACACCCTTGAGCTAAGGGCCGCTCAACAGGAGAGCTGCCTCCCTTTGGCAGCAGCCGACGACCGCAGACGGCTCGTGGTCCTCGTCTCGGCCAAGAACGAAGGGCGGGCGATGCGCAAGATCTGGAAACGGCTGGAGGACGCACTTCCGATCGACGTGCTCTGCAGTCTCTTTCCGGGGTCGGACGGCAAGTACCTGATGAGCATCCCCATGAGCGACGAGACCTATGAGCGGATCCAGGCGGGCGCCTCGGCGGAGGGGAAGACCCCGGAGGAGTACCTGCGGGAGGCGATCGCCCAGGCGCTCGCTCGTGAACGGACCACACGCCGAGCGCAGCTGGAGTGCTCGTTGAACGGGCTGCTGCGTACCTACAGCCCTGAGGAGATCACCGGTGCGGCTGCGCGGCGGATCAAAAGGTGATCCCAGGTGCTGGTGCTCTGCGGGAGTCTTTACGGGACTGGTCCCTCCGTTCCCGTACCGCTCAGGTGGCCTGTTCTTATACTTGTGGCATGGACCAGGAGCTGGAGCGAGCCGCGCTCGTCGCGTTGTTGCGGCGCGGGGATCGCCCCTGGCCGGAGCTGACCGACCAGGTCGAGACCGTCGGCAGCGCCCGTGATGTCCTGGAAAGTGCCCTCGACGCCTCCGGGCAGGCTGCCCTCTTCGACACCGCGCCAGCCGTGGATCTGGAGTCGATCGCCGCAGAGATCGCTGCCTGGGACCGCGAGGGCATGCGGCTGGTGACGATTCTGGACGAGGACTATCCGCTGTGTCTGAGGCTGGTCCACCAGCGCCCTCCCTTCCTGTTCCTGCGTGGCACCCACGTCGAGGAAGACCTGCGGGTCGCGGTCGTCGGCACCCGCAATCCCACACCTGAGGGCATCGACCATGCTCGGGCCATCGCGGGCGGGCTCGCCGAGCGTGGCGTCACGGTAGTCAGCGGACTGGCTGCCGGAATCGACACCGCCGCCCATGGAACGGCTCTTGCTGTCGGAGGCCGAACCGTCGCTGTCATTGGTACCGGCCTACGCCGCTCGTACCCTGCGCCGAATGCTCGTCTGCAACAGGAGATCGCTGAGAGGGGGCTGGTCATTTCCCAGTTCTGGCCGGACGCGCCTCCCTCGAAGGCGTCCTTCCCCATGCGCAACGCCGTAATGAGCGGATACAGCCTGGCCACGGTGGTGGTCGAGGCGGCCTATCGAAGCGGCGCTCGGATGCAGGCCCGCCTCGCCCTGGAGCACGGTCGCCGCGTCTTCCTGATGCGTTCTCTCATGACTCACGAATGGGCGCGGGAGTACGCCACCAGGCCGAACACGAGCGTCATCGACACTGCGGACGACGTCTTCGGCGTCCTCGATTCTCTCGTCCCCACCACGGGCGAGCTGACCTGGGCGTAGTCGGCGGCCTCGGGTGACAACAGTCGTCGGACTGTCCGACCGGTACGCCAACTTCCTCGTCCATCCCCTGATGTCCGGCCCGGGTGTCTGCCAGATCTGCCGCGGTACCGCGAACGTCGGCTACCCAAGTTGCAGACAGTGCCAGCAGACCGGCAACGTCCTCGGCGCAGGAGTCGCCGACGTAGTTGTTCCGGTAAGCCTGGCCCTCAAGGGTGAGCAGTACGCCAACGAATTGTGGCGCTACAAGAACGCTGCCGGCCCGCAGCAGATGTACTTCCGTACAGGCTTGGCAGCCGTTCTGTGGCGCTTCCTGGCCCTCCACGAAGGCTGCGTTGCGGCTCACTGCGCCGTACCCGGCTTCGACATCGTCACGACGGCACCCAGCACGAGCGGTCGCGAGAACCACCCCCTGCGCACCATTACCGCCGAGATGGTGGAGGTCACCCGCGATCGGTACCGCGACCTGCTCGCACCGGCCCCGGACGCGGCCGTTCTGGGCCGGAACCCGTCTCGCTCGCGCTATACCTCGGCAGCGCTCTGGGGTGAGAACGTCCTGGTCATCGACGACACATGGACCAGTGGCAATCACGTTCAGTCCGCATCTGCAGCGCTGAAGGCAGCGGGTGCGGGAGGCGTGGCGGTCGTCGTCCTCGGACGGCACCTGAACACCTCGTACGGTGACACGGCCACGCTTGTCGAACAGGCGCGGTTACGTCGGTTTTCCTGGGACACGTGCGCACTCCGGCCTTGGCACCACGGCTGAGTCCGATCGCTGCATCCCGGCTCAGCCATCACCTGCTGGTGAGCATTTCTCATCGCTCGACGAGCCACACCTCAACAGCCCGCCATTTTCCAGATTTCATGATCTTCCGGTAGGAGATCTCAGACCCGATGCGAACCTGCGAAAACTCTTCCATGGGGCGGAAGTCGGTTGCGTGGAAGAAGATGTCGCTCCCGCCGTCCGCGGGTTTTGCGAAACCGAATCCCCTCTCCATTTGAACTGTCTTAACGGTTCCGTACGCCCGATCGTTGCCTTCGTTGGAGCTCACACCCAACCAACGCGCCAGTGATACGTTGATGAGAGTCGAAGCTTGCTTCAGGTAATTGTCCGAAGTTTTGATGCCAATCCCTCGAGACAGGCTCCTTGCATAGTTCACACGATCCCGGACCAAGTCGTCGGCGGTGACGCCTTGGAGGCTTTCGAGTACTTCCTTCAGCCCTTCCAGGAGCTCCAGGCAGCCAGCGTAATCGCCGAGGCCGTACAACCTTCCTGCTGCGGACATAGCTGACTTCACATAGATTTCAAGCACTCGTGACTTGATTTCCAGCGCAGTCTCGGGACTGTTCAGGAGTGACAGACAGGCCTCACGGGCTCGTTCGTCATTCCCGAGCTGCTGATGTGTTTTTGCGATTTCAATCCTGATGGTCGAGCTTCCGGGGTCGAGGCTCGCTGCTTTTTGGAGAAACTTCAGCCCGACTTGCGGCTGGCCGAAGTCTTTGATAAGAAATCTGGCGTAAAACCAGTTCAGTGCAGAGCTCTCTGAGTTGAGTTCAAGGGCTTTCTCGAATGCGGCGTTTGCTCCGTGTAGGTTGTGTCCAGCGGTGCGCGCCAGGGCCTCGATTCTGTAGCATTCGTGATAGTCAGGGGCGAGCTCTTGGGCATCTGTAATAATCTCAATAGCTATGGCTAGTTCGCTGCGATAGATGAGGCTCAAAGCTTCGAGTAGCTTGGCTGCAACACTAAAGTCTTTTGCTCCGCGAACATCGAGCGAGTTCGCATCGTAACGGTCAAGCTTAGACTTTAGGGTGATCTGTTCCCCGTAGGCGAACAATCCGGCATTTCGCTCCCGTAGCCAGCGCTGCTCCTCTTCGCTTACGGGGTGATGCTTTTCTAGATAGCTCAGTGCGAATTCGCTCAGTTCATACTCTGTCACTACCGCATTTCCGGCGGACGCGGTACGCATCAGTACAAAATTAGTCGTGATTAGCTCAAGGATTGCTGTCTGAAGAGGTTTGACATCAAGCTCATTCAGGTAGGCGAGTTCAGCCTGATTGTGCGTACCTGCAAGAGTTTGCAGGGAGCGGAGGACTAGTCTTCCCGTTTCGGAGATGTAGTCGTAGACGTTGGACATGCAGTAATCCAGAAGTAGCCCGCTTTTCAAAGCGTCCTCAGGTCGTCGGCCAGATTGGACTACTGAAACAAACCATTTGATGTACAGGGGGTGCGCTGATGTTCGGTCAATGATGCTATCTACTGTGGCTGGACTAAGATTTTGCAGGGCATTAACGCTGCGGATTTTTGCCAGGGATCGGAGGAGATTGATCGCCTCTCCTTTTTCAAGCGGCTCAACACGGATCGGGTTCTCTAGAGCACCGATGCCGATCCGGCTGGTGATAAGCACTTTGCTTCCATTCGGGAGCTCTCTGAGGAACTCGCGAAGCTTAGCGTCCAGCACCGTTTCGAGATTGTCGAGAATCAGCAGCACTCTAAAGTGCTGCATGTACTCGAGCACTTCTTCCATAGGGTCATTAGTCGCAGGCTTGCCGCCAAGTTCTTCGGCAGCCAACCTCAGCATGCCCAACGAATCTTTTACGGCTCCCTGGATTCGCTTGATCTCCCCCGCAGTAAGGAGCGCGTTCCTTGCGGTCGTCCACACTACGGCGTCGAAGGGATTGTCTGGTGAGTCAAGAATCTCGTAGGCAGCTTTGAGGGCTAGCGAGGTCTTGCCGATTCCTCCGTCACCTACGAGACTAATGACCGGATAAGGACCTCGGATGGTTCTGATCAGAGATCGTGCGACTGATCGCCGGCCAATAAACCCGGTCTCATCAAAGTCGGGTATAGGGAGATTATGGCGAGTTCCGGAATCGAGGGAAACGTCCGGGAATCGAATCTCTAGGCCCAGAACAAAAGATGGGTCCCTGTCCAATTCTGCGAGTACCTGATCGCATCTTGGGGTGTCAATTTGAGAAGCTTGCGAAAAATGCTTTACTACGTCCAAGGCTGTGGGCAGGTCATCAAAATCTAGGGGGCGTGTGTGTGCGACGCGGTTTCTTACAGGGACGAGTTTTTGGAGAAGGGGAGTGTTCTCGCGAATGAAATCTGCTTCCCGTTGTTCAAGGTTTCGGCTGGCAGAGTTTAGGATCTGGTAGGAATCGGCGAAGTCGACGTACGGAAGCAGGTCCGGGAGGCTGGGAGAAGAAGAGCTTCCTTGATCTCTTGAGAAACGCTTTAGAGCCTCTTCTGCGCGCTCCGTGCCAAGCACTTGTTCTGCCGGTACGCCGTACATCGCAAACTCGATACGGAGCCTGAGGTCTTCCTCGAGTGCAGAAAGCAGAGCGAAGCAGGTTAGGCGGGTTGCGCTGAGACCCATGATTTCCCCCATCTCGGCAGGTAGTGGGACTCAAGATTAGGGTCGCGGGCCGCGCGTGTCATGCCGACTGGAGCGGTTCTGCCTAGTGGACGCCTGTTAAGTACGCATACGGACCGTTAGATGCGTCTGATGGTTCGGCTCAGCATCCGAGAGGCGGGAGCTTCAGCAGCGTGCTATGCGCCGCTGCGGCTCGGTCGCCAGTGCACCAACCGGCTGTCCCACATTGACCACGTCACCGGTGAGCCCGCGCGCCGCAACAAACACGATCACCTCCGCGCCATGCTTCACATCGATGTCAGGAAGATCGAGAACGTGCCCCACGGCGCCGGATGGTGCTACGTCGAACGCGTCCAAACTGGCAACAGCCGTGCCGCAACACTCGACGGGGCCCGCAGAATATGCCACGGGCCACTGCGGGGTATCGCATCCGTCCACACCGTCGTCGACGACCACTCCCGCGTTGCCTACGCCGAGATCCGCGATGACGAGAGGACCGCCACGGCCGTCGACGTCCTGCACCTTGCGGTCGTCTGGTTCGCTGGCCCGCGGGGTGAGCACCGAACAGGCCCTGACCGACAACAGCCCTACCTACCGTTTCCGGGACTGGTGCCAAGCCTGCGCCGAGCTCGGCATCACACAGAAGAAGACCCGGACGGCCGTAGACGAACGACAAGGGCCAGCCCTTACACAGAACCCTGGCGGACAGCTGGGTCCTGGGCCACGCCCGTACCCACCAGCGCCGTGGGAATTGCTCACCATCGACGTGGGAAACGATCTCTGACACTCCGATCGTGCCCCTGGTCAGCGCATTCCGTCGGTTCCCCACAGAGAAGAACCGACGGAACGGGTCTTCACCAGTGACGAAAGTCACGGTGAGGCCAGGCCCGTTCCTCGTTGTGGTGACGGGCTGCGGCCCGGTCGAGGACGTGGCAGGCCCCGGCGGTGAGGTATCTCACGGTCGGGGCCCTGCTTTTTTGTACTGCTCGTTGTTCTCCGGGTGGTGCTGGGGCGGCTCGCGAGTGTCTCCAGTCATTTCTTGATCTTGCCCTTGGCGCACCAGTTGCCGGTGATCTCCTCGGTACGGCCCTTCCTCTCGCCCCGGCCGTACACGTGGGCGTTGTGGAAGAAGTCGATGCCGGTGTCCCGCGCCGCGTTCATGTGCGTTCGAGCTGCGTGTACTTCATGACCGCGTGGCCCACGGCTTCCGGTGCGCTCCAGGTGGGAGCGGGGAGGAGGGCCAGGGAACGGCAAGGGGCGGCAAAGGCGGTTGACATGGACGCCCCGCGGTGATTATCTGCCGATGCAGAGTTTGAAACTTCAAGCTACCTGGTTTCGACACATGAGACGTTTGGAGCGCACCATGCCCTCTACTGCCCCCACCACCCCCGCCCGCAGAGCCGTCGTCGCCTTCCTCGCCGCCGCCGCGGTCCTGGGCGCGGCCGCCGTACCCGCCGCGGCGGCCCCGCACGGCCCGGCCGCCGGACACACGGCGCACGGCCAGGACGGCTACGGCGACCTCGCCCGCTTCGGCTACCAGAAGGCCGTCGCCATCACCGTCGTCAAGAGAGTGTTCGAGCACGGGGACACCGCGGTCGTCGACCGCTTCGTATGGCCGGACTACATCCAGCACAACCCGACCGCGGCGGACGGGGCGGCGGGTCTCAAGGCCCTGGCCACCTCGATCCACCAGCAGTTCCCCGACGCGCGGTACAACGTCAAGCGAGCCATCTCCGAGGGTGACCTCGTGCTGCTCCACTCGAACGTGGTGCTGGTCCCGGGCACCAAGGGAGCGTCCGTCATCGACATCTTCCGCTTCCAGGGCGGCAAGATCGCCGAGCACTGGGACGTGATCCAGAACGTGCCGGACACCACGGCCAGCGGCAACGACATGTTCTCCACGCTGAGTTCACCGCAGGTCTCGCAGCCCCTGGACCACCGGCTCACGCAGGCCAACAAGGCACTGGTCACCAAGGCCTTCGACGAGCTCATGGTCCACAAGGACCTGAGTGCCCTCGACCGCTACTGGGACCCCGGCTACCTCCAGCACAACACGCAGATGCTGAACGGCGTGCCCGCCGCGAAGACCGGCCTCGGCGGTTACTTCGCCTCGGCACCGCAACTGACGGTCACCCCGAAGCGGATCGTCGCCGAGGGCGACCTGGTGGCCGTCCACAGCCACTACGTCAACTATCCGGGAGACCGGGGCGCGGCGATCCTGGACCTGTTCCGGGTGCGGAACGGCAAGATCGTCGAGCACTGGGACATCATCCAGAACGTCCCGGAGACCTCGGCCAACGGCAACGGCATGTTCTAGAGACCGGGGCCCCGCCCGTCAGCGGTGTGCCGGTCCGTCGACGTGCACGGTGGCTGACACCGCCCGGGTGCGGGTGCCGTCGGCCGCCTCCCGGGCGTCGCTGACCCGGCCGGCCGGCCGCCGTCTCGGGGCGGGTGTCGGGTGCGGTGGGGTCCAGGACGCGGTGCGGGCGCAGGAACGGGTGACCTCGCGGTCGGGGGTGTCGGTGAGGCCTGGGTCTGGGCCTGGACGCAGCCCTCGATCAGCGCGAGGTTTTCGCGAGGCGTTCGGCCACGGCGTTTCCGTAACGCCGTTCCGAGACGCCGTCGCTGACGGCACGCCCGCACCCGGCAACGGTCCGAGCGGTACACAGCCGCCCTCGACCGCTCCGCCCGCACCGTCCACGACCACACCTCACGGCCAGGGATCAACAACGCCTGATGAACCGGCGACCGTCATGGGGCGCCAGGGGCAGGCTCTGGCGGCGTCCGAAGCCCGCGACGGTGATGCCGGATCAAGGGCAGGAACTTACGCGTTCGCGTCGCGGAGCGTGCGCAGGATGCGCTCGAGGTGGCGACGGTCCTCGGCTGAGAGTGGTGCGGCGAGGTGGTTGCGCAGGTGGGAGACGTGGGCGGTCAGTGCGTGGTCGAGCGCCTGACCGCCCTTGTCGGTCAGTACGGCGAGTGCGGCTCGTCGGTCGGCAGGATCGGGGTCGCGGCGGATGAGTCCTTCCTTTTCCATGCGGTCCGCGAGCCGGGTGAAGCCGCCCGAGCTGAAGGACACGGCCTCTGCCAGGTCCGTCATGCGGAGCTGGTGGCCGGGGGTACGGCCCAGTCGCAGCAGCACTTCGAACCAGGTGTGCGGTATGTCGAGATCGCGGTTCACCAGAGGTTTGATACGGCTGTGGGCCTCCACGAAAAGACCGAAAAGCGTCACGTCGTCGTCATTCAGCAGTTGCTCGTTCACTCCTCAAGGATGACAGAAGGACGCGAGCGGAAGAATCTGTCATTGCAATATCTGCTCTAGCAGATATATTGTCTGCGTCGGCAGATACGTCGCCGTGTCCACCCCGCAGATGTGGAGTTCGCCCCATGGGAAAGCGCGTCCTGGCCGCCTTCGGCGCCGTGGCTCCCCTGGGCGGCGTCCTCCCGTCCGGCCTGTCTGACCATCGCGCCCGCACGGACGTCGCTCCACCCGCCGGCCGCAAGGGCATCTTCGACCACGCCACCACGAACCCGCTCGGCCTCGGCCAGTTCATGAGCGACCGCGCTGCCCTCGACCCTCACAAGGCCCGCCTCAGCCCCTGCATCGGCGATGTACACGGCGCCAACTCGTCCGACCCCACGTCCTCAGCCTCCACCCGATCGACCTGCCGGGCCCCCAAGGCCGCGCCCCTGCTCGACACGGGCTGCCCGCCTCGACCCGGTTCACGTCGTACACCTCGCCGCGAGGCGATTTCCCCGACCACCACCCTTCACCCGAGGAAGCACGCATGAGCACTCTCTCCTTCAAGGTCCTCGACCTGGACTTCCCGGCCGGCAGCAAGAACAAGACGGCCACCCTCGTCACCGGCGAGAGCGAGGCCCTCCTCGTCGACGCCGCCTTCACCCGCGCCGACGGCCACCGCCTGGCCGCCGAGATCCTCGACTCCGGCAAGACACTGACCACCGTCTTCGTCTCGCACGGCGACCCCGACTTCTACTTCGGCGCCGAGGTGATCGCCGACGCCTTCCCCGAGGCGAAGTTCGTCGCCACCCCGATCGTCATCGAGCACATCAAGCACTCCTACCAGGGCAAGCTCAAGGCCTGGGCGGCGCTCGGCCCCAACCTCCCCACCCGCCTGGTCGACCTCGAGCCGCTGACCGGCGACCTCACCCTGGAAGGCCACCGCTTCGAGCTCAAGGGCGGCCCCGCCGGCCTGCCCGACCGCCACTACCTCTGGCAGGCCGAGCACCGCGCCCTGCTCGGCGGTGTCCTGCTCTTCCAGCAGGAGCACGTCTGGGTCGCCGACACCGCGACCCCCGGCGACCGCGCCGCCTGGATCGACCTGCTCGACGAGATGGCCGCCCTCGACCCGGAACTGGTCGTCCCCGGCCACCGCCTCCCCGGCGCCGCGGCCGACGCCTCCGCCATCACCGCCACCCGCGACTACCTGGTCGCCTTCGAGGAGGAGCTCGGCAAGGCCGCCGACGGCGCCGCGCTGAACGACGCCCTCGTCAAGCGCTACCCCGACAACGGCATGCTCATCGCCGCCCAGATCGGCTCGAAGGTCGCCAAGGGCGAGATGAAGTGGGGCTGACCATGAGCGAGTTCGCCACCTCCACCGCGCCCGCCGACGTCGTCCGCCGCCAGTACCTCGCCTCCGCCGCCGGCGACCTGGACGCCCTGCGCGCCACCCTCGCCCCCGACGTGGAGTGGACCGAGATGGCCGGCTTCCCCCTCGCCGGCACCTACCGCACCCCCGACGGCGTCACCGCCAACGTCATGGAGCAGCTCGGCAAGGAGTGGGACGGCTGGGCCGCCCACGACGACACCTACGTCGTCGACGGCGAGAACGTCGTCGTCCTCGCCCGCTACACCGCGACCAACAAGGCCACGGGCAAGCCGATCGACGTCCGCGTCGCCCACCACTTCGTCGTACGGGGCGGACTCATCGTCCGCTTCGAACAGTTCGTCGACACCGCCCTCGTCCGCGAGGCCATGAACGACTGAGTCGTACCGCACCCACCGCGAGGCAGGAGACAGACATGTCCGCTGCGGACAACAAGGCACTCGTGATTGCCTTCTACGAGCAGGCATTCAACGACTACCAGCCCGAGGCGGCCGCCGCCGCACACCTCGGCGAGAGCTACACCCAGCACAACCCCGAGGCGCAGGACGGCCCGGGTGCCTTCGTCGGCTATGTGCACTGGCTGCGCGGGCAGTTCCCCGACCTGCGCCTGGACATCAAGCGCGTGATCGCCGAAGGGGACCTGGTGGTCACCCACAGCAACCTGCACCTCAAGCCCGGCGACCGGGGCATGGCCGTCGCGGACTTCTGGCGCGTCGCCGACGGAAAGATCGTCGAGCACTGGGACGTGATCCAGGAGGTGCCCGAGAAGAGCGCCAACAACAACACCATGTTCTGACCCCACAAGCAGCACGGCACCCGTGCCGTACCCGGGCGCCGTGCTGCTCTGCTGCCGTGGTCCAGCCGCACCACACAGACAACCGAACAGAACAGAACAGAACGGACAGAAAGGCTCCCCCACCATGAACAGCCTTCCCAGTCGACGCCGCCTGCTTGCCACCGGAGCGGGCGCCGCTCTCGGTCTCGGTGTCGCCGCTGCCTCCGTCACCCCCGCCCAGGCCGCCACCGGCCAAGCCTCCGCGGG
>NZ_JBEYFC010000283.1:0-11407 GCF_040634175.1 Streptomyces sp. NPDC007162 | reverse complement strand
GTCGGCCACGCGGACGCCGACGGCTGGCGGCCCGGGGTCGTATCTCCGTCCTGCGGCCCGGCTAGGACCGGCGCAGCCGCAGGGTCAGGATCTGGAACGGGCGCAGGGTCAGTCGCACCCGGCCGTCCGCTGCCGGCTCGCAGTGCGGGGCGTCGGCGTCCCGCGGCCGCTCCAGGAGGTCGGTCGGGCCGGCCGCCGTCGAGGGGAAGCCCGGGGTGAGCGTCGCCCTGGCCCGTACCCCGCGCGCCTCGTACAGCCGTACCACCACGTCGCCGCTGCGGTCGTCGGCGAGTTTGACCGCCTCCACCACCACGCCTTGGTTGTCGACAGCGACCAGCGGCGTCACGGGTTCGCCACCCGGGAGCGCGCGCTCGGGAAGGTTGAGGCGGTAGCCCTCGCGGCGGGCACCGTCGACGTCGGTCCCGATGACGAGGGCATAGCGCAGGCGGTGGGTGCCCTGGTCCTGGTCGGGGTCGGGGAAACGGGCGGCGCGCAGGAGGGAGAGGCGGACCGTGGTGGTCGTGCCGCCGTCCGGGCGGACGTCCCGGGTGACGTCGTGGCCGTATGTCGAGTCGTTGACCAGCGCCGCGCCCCAGTCGGGTTCGCCGACGTGCAGGAAGCGATGGGCGCAGACCTCGAACCTGGCCGCGTCCCAACTGGTGTTGGTGTGGGTGGGCCGTTCGACGTGGCCGAAGGGGATCTCCGCCGTGGAGTGCCCGGCCCGTACGTCCAGGGGGAACGCGGCCTTGAGGAGCTTCTCCCGCTCGTGCCAGTCGACCACGGTGTCGACCAGCAGCCGGCGGGAGCCCGCCGCGAGGGTCAGGGTCTGCTCGACACGGGAGTCGCCGAAGGTGCGCACCACCCGTACGCCGCCCTCCGGCACCGCCGTCACCGAGTCAGCCGCCGTCAGGTCGCGGACGTTGTTGCGGTAGAAGACGTCGATGTCCCAGGCGTCCCACTGGTTGGGGAAGTCCTGGTGGAGCTGGAGCAGGTTGCCTCGGGAACCGGGGGCCAGGGCTTCGCGGCCGGCCGTGACGTCGTAGGCGGAGGTGATCAGGCCGTCGGCGTCGACGACGATCCGCACCAGTGCGTTGTCGAGTACGAAGCCGCCCGCCTCCGCCACCGCCGGGGTGTTCCGCTCGCCGGGCTCGCGGACGGCCGCGCCCAGGGCGGGGACGCCGGCGCGGGCGTGCGGGGCCGCGTTGAAGACGACGAGCCCGCCCTCCGGGCCGTCACCGGCCAGGGTCCGCTGCGCCTCCTCGATGATCTGCGTCAGTTCCCGTGCCACCGCGCCGTACGTCTCCTCCGCCTCCCGGTGCACCCACGCGATCGAGGTGCCGGGCAGGATGTCGTGGAACTGATGGAGCAGAACGGTCTTCCAGAGGCGGTCGAGGGCTTCGTACGGGTAGCGGCTGCCCCGGCGCACGGCCGCCGTCGCCGCCCACAACTCAGCCTCGCGCAGCAGGTGTTCGCTGCGCCGGTTGCCCTGCTTGGTGGCGAGCTGGCTGGTGAGGGTGCCGCGGTGGAACTCCAGGTACAGCTCCCCCGACCAGACGGGGGCGCCGCCCGCGTCCGCGTACTCGCGCTCCGCGCGGGCGAAGAAGTCGGCCGGGCCCTCGATCGCGACGCGGGCCGAGCCCTCCAGGTCGGCGAGCCGGTCGGCGCGGGCCAGCATCTCGCGGGTGGGGCCGCCGCCGCCGTCGCCGTAGCCGAACGGGATGAGGGAGCTGTTGACCGCCCCCTTGTCCTGGAAGTTCCGTACGCTGTGGGCTACTTCGGCACCGGACAGCTCACCGTTGTAGGAGTCGACGGGCGGGAAGTGGCTGAAGATCCGGGTGCCGTCGATGCCCTCCCACCAGAAGGTGTGGTGCGGGAACTTGTTGGTGGTGTTCCAGGAGATCTTCTGGGTGAGGAACCAGCGCACGCCGGCCAGCTTCATCAGCTGTGGGAGGGCCGCGTTGTAGCCGAAGGTGTCCGGCAGCCACATCTCCTCGGTCTCGACGCCGAACTCGTCCAGGTAGAACCGCTTCCCGTGGACGAACTGCCGGGCCAGGGCCTCGCCGCCGGTGATGTTGGTGTCGGGTTCGACCCAGAGACTGCCGGCCGGCAGGAACTGCCCGGCCTTCGCCTTCTCCTGGGCGCGCGCATAGACCTCGGGGCGGTGTTCCTTGAGCCAGGCGAGCTGCTGCGCCTGGGACATGACGAACTTGAACTCCTGGTGGTCGTCCATGAGTTGTGTGACGTTGGAGACCGTGCGGGCCACCTTGCGGACGGTCTCGCGCAGCGGCCACAGCCACGCCGTGTCGATGTGCGCGTGGCCGACCGCGGAGATCCGGTGGGCGCTGGCGGTGGCGGGCGCGGCGAAGGCGGGGGCGAGTGCCGCACGGGCGGCGGCCGCCGTGCCGGAGACGTCCTGGAGGTCGACGGCGTCCAGGGCCTTCTCGACGGCGCGCAGGATCCCCCAGCGGCGCGGGGTGTCCGGGGACAGCTCCTGCATCAGCTGGCCGAGGACTTCCAGGTCCTGTACGAGTTCGTACACGGGCCGGTCGACGACCGCGAGGTCCAGGCGGCGCAGCCGGTACAGCGGTTCGCCCGGGTCCGCGGCCGGGTCGCCGAGCCAGGGGGCGCGTCCGCCCACCGAGGTGGGTCCGAAGGAGAGTTCGCCGGGCGCGGTGTGCATCACCACGGGGTTGGCGGCGGCCTCGATGTAGACGGTGAACTCCTCGCCGCCGACGGCCGATTCGGTGACCGGGAGCCAGGTGTTGCGCGGGTTGAGGGCCTTCACGGCGGTGCCGTCGGCGCGGTGGACGAGGCCTTCCGCGGAGAAGCCGGCGGAGTGGGTGGCGAAGCCCAGGTCGAGGACGGCCTCGACGGGCAGCCCGGCCCAGTCGGCGGGGACGGTGCCGCTGACCTTGAACCAGCTCGTCGTCCAGGCCGGTCCCCAGCGGTCGCCCGTCCGGGCGGGCCGGTAGGGCGCGGCGATGCCCTCGGCGACCGGGACGGGTTCGCCGTGGACGTCCCAGACCTCGACCTGGAGGGGGACCGCCCGGGCGTGCACGGCGGGCCGGATGCGCTGGTTCAGGACGCGTTCCAGCCGCTGCTCGGTGACTTCGCGGTCGTTGTGCATGGGTTTCCTTCTTGGTGGGGGTGGGGCGGTTCAGCCCTTGAGCGCGCCGCCGAGTGCGAAGCCGCCGCCGAGCTTGCGGGCGAGGAGCAGGTAGAGCATCACGACGGGCAGCGAGTAGATGATCGAGAACGCCGACAGCTGTCCGTACTGCGTCTGGTCGTGCGCGCTGAGGAACGTGAACACGCTGACGGACGCCGGGAGTTTCTCCGGGGACAGCAGCAGGATGAAGGGGACGAAGAAGTTTCCCCACATGCCGATGAAGGTGAAGATGGTGACGACCACGACACCGGGGCGCATCAGCGGGAGCACGACCCGCCACAGGACGGTCATGGCGCCCGCGCCGTCGATGCGGGCGGCCTCCTCCAGGACGAGCGGGACCCCGTCCATGAAGCTCTTCATCAGCCAGATCCCGAACGGCAGCGCGGACGCGGCGAGGAACAGGGTCGTGCCGGGCATCGAGTCGATCAGGTCGACCTGTACGAACATGCTGTACACCGGGATCATCACGGCGGTGATGGGCAGCCCGGTGGAGAACAGGATGGTGTAGAGGAACGGGCGGCGCAGCCGGGACCGGTACCGGGAGAGCGGGTAGGCGGCGAGGATCGACACGACGACGGTCACGAGGGTGGCGAAGCCGCACAGCAGCAGGCTGTTGAGCATCGGCCGGTAGGTGGTGTCGACGTTGAGGACCGCGTCGAAGTTGTCGAGGGTCAGGGCGTCGGGCAGCCGGAGCCGGAAGCTGTTGAGGTCGCTGACGGAGGCGATCAGCATCCACACCAGGGGCAGCACGTAGACCAGCGAGACGGCGAGCAGCAGGATGTTGATGACGCCCCTGCCGAGCCGGGGGCGGCGGCGCGGGGCGGTCCGGGGCACGGCCGCGGGCGCGGTACCGCCGGTCCGGGGGGTGGTGGCGGCGACGGCCATCAGTCGTCCTCCAGTTTGAGCAGCCGGATGTAGACGGCGGAGAACAGGGCGCCGACCACCAGCAGCACCAGCGCGATGGCGGTGCCGTAGCCGATGAGGCTGTTCTGGAACGCCTGCTGGTACATGAAGACGGGCAGGGTCTGGCTCTTGTTGCCGGGACCGCCCCGGGTCATGGTGTAGACCAGGCCGAAGACCGACAGGGTCTGGAGCGTGATCAGCATCAGGTTGGTGAGGATCGAGCGCCGGATGACCGGCAGGGTGACCCGGAAGAACCGCTGCCAGGGCCCGGCGCCGTCCATCTCGGCGGCCTCCGTGAGTTCCTGGGGCACGTCGTTGAGGGCGGCGGAGAACACCATCATCGAGAAGGCGGTGCCGCGCCACACGTTGGCGAGGCAGACGGCCAGGATCGGCATGGTGTAGAGCCAGTTCTGCTGCGGCAGGTGCAGGGCCGACAGGATCGAGTTGAGCGAGCCCTGGTGGTAGAAGAAGGCGTACATCAGGTAGCCGGCGACGACTTCGGGCAGCACCCAGGCGGCGATGACGACCCCGGTGACGATCGAGCGGACCGGTCGGGCGGCCTTCTCCATGAGGACGGCGAGGGCGAGGCCCAGGGTGTTCTGCCCGACGACGGCCGAGCCGACCACGAACACCAGGGTCAGCCACACGGCGTTGAGGAAGTCGGCGTCGTGGAAGGCGCGGGTGAAGTTGGCGAAGCCGGTGAAGTGGGTGCCGGAGGCGCCGGTCAGCTGCATGTCGGTGAAGGCGTAGTACACGCAGTAGCCGATCGGCCCGGCCAGGAAGACGGCGAGCAGCACGATCGACGGCAGCAGCGGCAGCCCGCGCACCAGGCTCCGGGCGGCGGGGGGCACCCCCCGGGACCGGCGGTCGCCGTCGGTCCCGGGGGGTGCGGTGGTCAGCGTGCTCACGAGGTGCCCTTGTCCGTCTTGTCGTCGCCGACGGCCGACTTGACATCGTTGTCGAACGTAGCAGCGGCCTTGTCGACCGACGCCTGTCCGGTGGTCACCGACTCCATCGCCTTCTGGATGGCGGTCGAGACCTGGTTGTAGGCGGGCAGGCCCGGACGGTAGTGGGTGTCGGCGACCAGTTCGGTGAAGAACTTGTTGGTCGGCACCGCGTTCAGGTACGTCGGGTCGCTCGCGACGTCGGTGCGGGTGGCGATGGTCGCGTTGAGCGCGTTCCACTTGGCCGAGTTGGTCCGGGTCTGGATGGACTCCAGGAACTTCCAGGCGAAGTCGGCGTTGCCCGCCTTGGCCGGGACGGACCAGGCCCAGCCGCCGGACATGCTGGTCTTCCCGGGCCCCTGGCCGCTCTGGGTCGGCATGGCCGCCGTACCCATCACGGACTCCCAGTCCTGCCACGGCTTGGCGCTGGAGGAGCCCCAGTTGTTGGGCATCCAGGAGCCGTCGATGTCCATGGCGAGCTTGCCGGAGGGGATCAGTTCGGTGCCGACGGTGGTGCCGAAGTTGGCCCCGAGGGCGTCCGGGACGGACGGGCCGAGCTTCTCCCCGTACACGGTGTGGACGAAGTCCAGCGCGTCCTTGAAGCCCTGGCTGCCCACGACCCACTTCTTCTGGCTCGCGTCGTAGAGGGACTTGTCGCCGGCCGGGGTGCCGTACAGCAGCATCTCGAAGCCCTGCATGGAGGAGGCCTCGCCGCCGGCGGTGCCGGTGTAGAGGTTGAGCGGGGTGACACCGGGCAGCTTCGCCTTGATCCTCCGGGCGGCACTCAGCACGTCGGCCCAGGTTTTCGGCTGCCAGGGCACGGCGATCCCGGCCTTGGCGAGGAGCTGCTTGTTGTACCAGATGCCACGGGTGTCGGTGTTGTCCGGGACGCCGTAGATCTTGTTGTCGGAGGCGCCGGTGACGGCGGTCTTGGCGGCGGCCGCGTACTGGGACCAGTCGGCCCACTTCGCGGTGTACGCGTCCAGGGGCTTCAGATAGCCGCCGGCTATGTCGGAGTTGATGAGCGCGGTGTCCTCGTAGACCAGGTCGGGGGCGGTCGAGGGCGATCGCATCATGAGCTGGATCTTGGTGTAGTAGTCGTTCTCGGAGGCGGTGACCGGGACCAGTTGGACCTTGGCGCCCGGGTCGGCCTTGGTGAACTCCTTCACCATCGAGGCGAGGAAGTTCGCCTGCAGCTTGCTGGTGCTGTCCAGGTTCTGCCAGTACACGACCTTGATCGACTTGCCCGAGCTCCCCGAGGAGCCGGAGCCGCAGCCGGTGGCGGCGAGAGCGGTGGCGGCGGTGATGGCCGCGGCGGTGACGAGTTTCGAACGCACGAAGTCCCTCCGGGAACGCGAAACCTAGGGAAGCCTCGATGGATGCGGGCCGCGACGCCTACCGCCTGGAGGGCGTCCCCTTGCGCCACCCCGCGCGACCCGACCTTCTATCGGCCAGGTTCTGTGGGCGGTAGCTAAATCCAATGGATGGATGAAGTCAATGCTTCCGACGTGTAAAGTCCACGGCAGATGACGGGTTCCGGGACTGTAAGACAGTCTGAACCAGCGGGATTTAAGCTGCTCGCAGCGACTCCTCACCCGTCCGAGGCAGACTTCGGGCCACTGCCCCGCACCTCGCACGCGGGCCCCGGCACAGCATGGGCGCGGCGCCGGACCGGCGCCCCACGACAGCGGAGGTGGCACGGTGACGATGCACGGCGGGACGAACCTGCCCCGGGTCGGCGGCTACAACCAGGCCGTCGTGCTGGACGCCATCCGGACCAGGGGCCCGGTCAGTCGTGTCGAACTGGCCGCGCTCACCCGGCTGACCAACCAGACCGTCTCCAACGTCGTCCGCAAGCTTCTCGACGCCGGCCTGGTCACCGAGACCGGCCAGGCCCCTTCCAGCGGCGGAAAGCGGCGCACCCTGCTCTCCCCGCGCCCCGACGGCGCCTACGCGCTCGGCGTCCACCTCGACCCCGACTCCGCGGTGATCGTCGTGGTGAACCTGGCGGGCGAGGTGATCAACGGCCGCAGGCAGCGGCTGACCACTCCCGAGGACCCGGAGCAGGTCGTCGACCGGGTCTCCCGCGCGGCCCTGCGGCTGCTCGACCGCTCCGGGGTCGACCCGGCGCGCCTGCTGGGCCTCGGCATCGCCGCCCCCGGACCGCTGGACGGCGCCCAGGGCGCCGTGGTGTCGCCGCCGAACCTGCCCGGCTGGGGCAGGGTCCCCCTGGTCAAGATGTTCGAGGAGGCCACCCGGCTGCCCGTCGCCCTCGACAACGACGCCACCGCCGCCGCGATCGGCGAACGCTGGATCGGCGGCGAGGCCCGCGCGGGCAGCTTCCTCTTCGTCTACCTGGGCACCGGGATCGGCGCCGGGATCGTCCTCAACAACACGGTTCTGCACGGGGATTCGGGCAACGCCGGGGAGTTCGCCCACATGCCGGTCGAGCCCGGCGACCGGGTCTGCCCGTGCGGCGGCACCGACTGTCTCGGCCCGTACTGCTCCCCCGCCGCGATCATCGACGACCTCATGGCACGGTACGGCTCCCCGGCCGCCGCCCGGCTCGGCCTGACCGGCACGCCCGACGCCCTGCACGACGACTGGAAGGCCATGCGCCGCGCCGCCCGCGCCGGCGACCCCGACGCGACCGACGTCGTACGGCGCGCCGCCCGTCGTATCGGCCAGGCCGCCCGGGGCGCGGCGAGCCTTCTGGACGTCGACCGGATCGTCCTCGGCGGCGAGGCCCTGCACGGCATCGAACCGATCCTGCGCTCGGAGATCGAGACCGCCGTCAACCGCACCGCGGTGGCCCGCGCCCGGCGCCCGGTCACCGTCGAACAGAGCGTCATCGGCGACACGGTGGGCGCGGTGGGCGCGGCGTCCCTGATCCTGCACGGCAACTACGCGCCGGGCTGGCGGATGCTGACCGACCCGGCTGGCTGAGCGCCTGCGCCGGACGCCGGCCGGGCCCCGTGGCGCGCCTCACTCCCCCGGAACGGGCCCGCCGTGTGCTCCCCAGGCGACGAGTGCGCGTGCGTCGCCGGCGGTCGCCCGGTCGAAGGTCCGGTCGTACCGGCGCCTGCCCAGGCTGCGTACGAGCCTGTGCTCGCACTCGTCGCGCAGCGCCGCGATCTCCGGCGTGCCCCGTTGCGGGTGGCCGACCGTGTCCCAGAAGCGGGCCGCCGCGCCGATCACGCCGAGCTCCTCCGCCCGGCCGATGAAGGAGGTTTCCTCGTCCCACGCCGTCCACGCCATGCCCACATCCTGGTGGGCGAGCGGGCGTGCGACGCGCAGACGGCGCACAGCCCGGTGGCCGGTGTTTCCGGCGCCCACTCTGGGAAGACCGCCCCGGCGGGTCGCCGGGGTTCACTCACGTGAGTGAACTGGTGAGTGGCCGGGTTCCATCCGTGTCCCTCCGTCAGGCGGCGCCCGGTGGCGGTTTCATGGCCCAGCGGATGGTGCGGGTGAGCAGGTGGCCGGCCGGGCGGACGGTGATGTCCTCCACGACCGCCAGACGCGGCAGCCGCAGCAGCGTCCGGGCCCAGGAGGGCAGCAGCGTCACGGCGTTGGCGGCCAGGACACCGTACAGGGGACGGACCGGCAGCGGCAGCGGCGGTTCCAGGAGCAGGAAGCGTGCCGCGGCGCGCGCCTCGGGGGTGGCCCTGAGCTCCGGCCGGTAGGCGGCCAGCCGCGCGGCCAGGGCCTGGCGGTCGCGCGGGGGATCGTTCACTCCCAGTGCCTCCGCCACCCGCGCGGTGTCGGCGACGTAGGCGTCGTACCCGGCCGGGTGCAGCGGGCCGGAACCGTAACGCTCGTGCGCGCGCAGGAAGCACTCCGTCTCGGCCGCGTGCACCCAGCCGAGCAGCCTGGGGTCGGCCGCATGGTACGGCTCGCCCTCCGGCGTGGTCCCGCGCACCTTGTCGTGGATGCGGCGCACCCGGTCGACCGCCGCCTGGGCGTCGTCGGCCACGCCGTAGGTGGTCACCGCGAGGAAAGCGCTGGTGCGTTGCAGTCGGCCCCAGGGGTCCCCGCGGTAACCGGAGTGCGCGGCGACGGCTGCCATCGCGAGGGGGTGCAGGGACTGCAGGAGGAGCGCGCCGAGTCCGCCGACGAACATCGACGCGTCGCCGTGCACGACGCGGATCGGACGCCCGGGAGTGAACCAGCGCGGGCCCGGGGTGTCGTGGATGCGGGCGCGGACCGCCGGTCCGTCGGGGCCGGCCACCCGGCGGAAGAGCATCGCGCCCAGCGACGCGCGGACATCCGGCACCACGGCTCGCCACCCTTCCTCGGCTCCTGCATGGTTTCACCGGCCCACGGGCCTGTCACCCCCGGCCGGCGGTGCCTGGCTTGTGAAGGTGATGTGCGGGCAGACGGGATGCAGGCTACGGAAAGGAGACTGATCATGCTCGGTCTGGTGGGGGCGGCGCTGTTCTTCATCGCCTTCCTGATCAACGCGGCGAACATCGGCACCAACGACGTGTTCACGTCCACGAACGTGATGCTGCTGGGGCTGACGGCCCTGGCACTGCACGTCGCGGGCATCGGCACGGGCTGGAGGTACGGCGGCCGGCGCTGATCGGGATGCGTCTGACCGGGGGCGTGCCCGGTGTTCAGCCGCAGCTGAGCCGTCCCGCGTTCGCCTTGGCCGTCAGGATGCGGTGCACGGAGGCCGCGACCTTGGCGCGGAAGGCGGCGTCCGTCGTCATCCGGGACTGCACCGCCTGCGCCATCGCGGGCACGGTCGACGGCTTGACGGTGAGGATCATGTCACCGCCCGCGGAGACGAAGTCCACCGCGCGCTGACCTGCGGGGTACGCACGTACCGCGACGGCCTGGCCGATGTCGTCGGAGATGACGACACCCTTGAAGCCGAACTGGGTGCGCAGGAGCTTGGTGATGACGGTCGGTGAGAACACGGCCAGGTGTGCCGGATCGATCTTGGTGTACTTCGCCGAGGAGATCATCACGAACGGCGCACCGGCCGCGATCCCGCTGCGGAACGGCGTGAGGCTCGCGCTGGAGGTCGTGGTGACCGAGTCGACGACGTTCGCCGTGGTGTCGGTGTTCCCGATGACCTGGCCGAGCCCGGGGAAGTGCTTGAAGGTGGTCATGACGCCGGCGTCCCGGAAGCCCGCGGCGAAGGCGCCGCTGTGCGAGGTGACGACGGCGGGGGTGTTCCCGAATTCGCGGTGGTAGCGGCCGATGGGGGCGTTGCGTGTCCCGAGCGAGGCCGGCACCACGTCGGCGACCGGTGCGAGGTCCAGGTCGAGCCCCGCCGCCTTGAGCTGCTTGGCCCAGGTGCCGGCGCGGCCGCGCAGTGTCGTCGTACTCCACGTGCCCTGGGTCAGGGCGCTGGGGATGGCCGAGAAGCCGGGGCCGTTGAGCACCTGGACCTGCCCGCCCTCCTGATCGGTCGACACGATCATCCCGACCTGCCGCCCGCCGACCGTGTCCGCCTGCTTGCGGATGCCGTCGACGATCTTCTTGGTGGCCGCGGTGCCGGCGGAGCTGCGGCCGGTCAGCATGACCGAGCCCACGTGGTAGGTGCGCAGGGTGCGCAGGTCCGTGCCGCTGGGGGCGTTGGCGGCGACGCCGCCCATGAAGAGCTGGCCGACCCGCTGCGCGTCGGTCATCCCCGCGTAGACCTTGTCGACGCAGCTGGTGGCCGCCTGGGCCGTCGCCTGCGACGCGACGGATCCCGCCGGGGTCCCGTGACCGGCTCCGGGCACGCGGTGGGCGGCCTCGCCCGATGCCGGCACGGCGCACGCACCGGTGGCGAGCAGGGTGACGGCGAGACCGACGGCGGTACGCCGCAGCCGGGCGGCGGAGCGGCCGCCCGCGCGCCGACGGACAGGTGTAGCCATGGTGCGCTCCTGACTCCTCGGGGTGCAGGACACGGGCCGGCGGCCCGGCACGCGACCGGGACCGTGCGCGCCCGGCGAACCGCCACGCTCCCACACGCTACGCCGAACGGGTGCCGGGTGCGCGCTGTGCGCCACGAGCCGCGCACCGACCGACGGCGGCGAACGGACGCGACGCTGTCCCGCCGAGCGCACCACGACGAGCCCGGCGGCACGACGGGCGCGACGACACACGAACGCGGCAGCAGGGCGGCACGGTGACCGCGGCAGCACGGTGAGCACGGCGGGCAGGTGGCACGCGGGCGCGGCGACCGCGGCGGCACGACGATCACGCCGCACACGGACAGGGCGCCACGGTGAGCGTGGTGACCGTGGCGAGGGCAGGCGCAGGGATCGCGGCGGTACGCGGGCGCGGTGACCACGACGGCGCGGGCGGCACGGGCGGCACGGTGAGCACGGTGCGGCTGGGGCAGCACGTGCGGCAGCAGGGGGCGGTGGATCTGCAGCACCCCTTCCTCGCGCCGTTC